>JABLXD010000011.1 GCA_013178285.1 Methanofastidiosum sp. | reverse complement strand
ATCAACCAAAGGCGAATGCCCATACTATTCCAAAAAACTTAAAGAAGAATTAACTGAATTTATCGATAGTAAGGAAAAGGAAGCAAAAAACTTAATTAATGCTAGAAAAAAAGGAGAAATCCTTGATGAGGCCTATGGAAGAATAAAGAGAGGATAATAGATGTTCCTATTAAACTTTAAAATTACTTATCAGAATGCACCCGTGCATGTAAGAGAAAAATTCTCCTTTTCAAAAAAACATAGAAATGAACTTATGCGGCAAATATGCTGTGAAACTGGGGTAAAAGGATGTGTCATATTAAATACATGCAACAGAACAGAAATATATGCTGTAGCGGACAGAGGGGAATCTATAGAAGGGATCATACTACTTTTGAAAGATATAAGCCCGGATGTTGAGAATTATTTAGAAGTTTCTAGTGGAAATGAAGCAATAAGGCACTTGTTTAGAGTTTCTTCAGGCTTGGAATCCCTAATAATTGGTGAAAATCAGATTCTATCCCAAGTTAAAAATAATTATTTTGAATGTAAGAGCGAATGTTCAACAGATTCTTTATTAGATATAATTTTTAATCAAGCAATAAGAGTGGGAAAACTTGTAAGAACAAAAACGGATATTTCTAAAGGAGGAGTTTCCGTTGGTAGTGCTGCAGTTAAACTTGCTGAGAAAATATTTGGATCATTAATGGATAAAAGAATATTAATCGTTGGAGCAGGGGAGATGAGTTGCCTCATTGCAAAGTCGCTTTCATCGAAAGGTGTTGAAGGAGTATATGTTTCTAATAGAAATTATGAAACAGCAAGAAATATTGCGGAAACTATCGGAGGCCAAGCATTAAAATTTGACTATCTAATAGATCACATCAAAGTTTCAGATCTTGTTATAACTGCAACTTCTGCACCTCACACAATAATTCATGCAAGCGATATCAAAGAAATAATTAAAGAACTAAATAAAGATCTTGTTATTATTGATATTGCTATACCAAAAGATGTTGATGAATCGGTCGGAGAAATTGAAGGTGTTCACTTATACAATATTGACTCTCTTTCAGAGATAGCAAAAGAGAATATGGAAATAAGGAGAGAAGAAGCAGAAAAAGCCTCCTTAATAGTAGAAGAAGAATTAAAGAAACTTGAAACTAGTCTCAAGGGAATGTTTGTAGAGCCATATATAGCGGATGTCTGGATGAAAGCTGAAGATATAAGGAAAACAGAGCTAGATAGGGCATTAAAGATGTTAAGAACAAATAATGAAAAAGAAATAATGATTATAGAAGATCTTACAAAGGCCATCGTTTCTAAGGTACTTCACAAACCTGTCAGAGATTTAAGGGAGAAGGTATACAATAATTTGGAGGCGGTAGAATCTTTCCAGAAGTTAGATTAAGAAGACTAAGAAAAAATGAAAAATTAAGAGAACTACTTAAAGAACACGATGTAAACTCAAGTGATCTAATTTATCCCATATTTGTCCATGAAAAAAATGAAGTTGAAGAAATACCGTCTATGCCTGGACAATTTAGGTATCCCATTTCAGAGTTGAAATCCATAACAAAAAAAGTCGAGGATCTTGGAATTCCAGGAGTCTTACTTTTTGGTATGCCTGACAAAAAAGATGAGGTTGGTAGTGAAGCATATAACGATAAAGGGATTGTTCAAAAGGCCATAAGGACTATAAAAGAAAAAACAGACCTTCTTATAATAACGGATATTTGTCTTTGCCAGTACACTTCACATGGTCACTGTGGGATAGTTTGCGAGGGAACTATAAAAAATGATGATACACTTAAATTATTATCAAAAACTGCATTATCTCATGCAAAAGCAGGTGCAGATATAGTGGCCCCATCCGACATGATGGATGGAAGAGTAAAAGCAATAAGGGCAGAATTGGATAAAAATTCTTTTGAGGATATTTTGATTATGTCCTATGCTGCAAAATACTTATCTTCATTTTACGGACCTTTTAGAGAAGCCGCACATTCTGCACCCGTCTTTGGAGATCGAAGAACATACCAAATGGAACCGGCAAATATATTGGAAGCTTTGAGAGAAGTTGAGCTTGATATTAAAGAAGGCGCAGATATAATTATGGTGAAGCCTGCTTTACCGTATCTTGATGTGATTTATAGAGTAAAAGAAAGGTTTGAAATGCCAACAGCAGCATATAATGTTAGTGGAGAATATTCGATGGTAAAAGCAGCGTCGAAAATGGGTTGGATAGACGAAAATAAAGTAATCAAAGAGTTGCTTTTAGGAATAAAGCGTGCTGGAGCAGATTTAATAATATCGTACTTTGCATTGGAGTACGCATCTCTATGAATAGTTTCGAAATATATAATATTTTAAAAAATCATTTTGGTGAAGTTGGCAGCTGGTGGCCCAAAGATGGGCCTTTTGAAGTCATTATTGGCGCTATTTTAACTCAACAATCCACATGGACAAATGTAGAAAAGGCATTAAGAAATCTAAAAGAAGCAAATGTTCTTACACCAGAGGGCATAGTATCATTACCTTTGGACACTCTGAAAGAACTAATTAAGCCTAGTGGTTTTTTTAATCAAAAGGCAGAAAGACTTAGAAAAGTTTCAGAATATCTCATAGAAAATTATAATGGAGAGCTTGATTTACTATTTGCCAAAGATAAGGAAAATCTAAGAAAAGAACTATTAGAATTAAAAGGAATAGGAAGAGAAACAGCAGATAGCATTATTCTTTATGCTGCAGAAAAAAATGAATTTGTTGTGGATGCATATACAAAGAGATTATACTCAAGATTAAGTATCATAGAAGAAGAAATTGACTATGAAAATCTAAAGAATCATATAATAAGAGAGATTCCTGAAGAATTATTGCTATATCAAGAGTTTCATGGGCTTATAGTATTATTAGGAAAGAATATATGTAAGAAAAAAAATCCAAATTGCAAAGAATGCCCGCTTAGTTCAAAATGTAAATATTAAATAGAAAATTTAGCCATTCTTGAAGGCTTTTTTGTATATACTTTTTGCACTTTCAGAAAATCTTTTTGCGTCTTCCGTTCTACCTTGGGATTCATACATCTCGGCGAGATTCAACATTGCCATTGCTACATCAGGATTAGCACTGCCAAATACTTTCTCCAAAACTAGAAGCCCTTTCTTGAAATAAAATTCTGCTTCTTCATACCTTTCTTTTGCCCGGTATAATCCTGCAACGTTGTTTAAGAAAGTCACGAAAGAAGGATGATTTTCGCCCAAAGTATTTTGGCATATACTTATTGCTTCTTTGAAGTAACGCTCTGCATCGTCATATTGCCCCATCCCTTCTTTTACCAAAGCAATATTATTAAAGGTCATGGCATTATAGTGATGATTTAGCCCATAAGTTTTTTCATCGATCATCAAGACTTCCCTGTAAAGTTTTTCAGCTTCTTCATAATTCCCTTCAAGATAGTAAATTCCGGCGATATTATTTATGGCTGTTGCAATGTCGGGATGGTCGGGACCATAAGCAATCTTCCAAATTTCAAATGCCCTCTTGTATAGTTTTAGTGCATCGTCATACTGGCACTTAATCTTATATATTTCTGCAAGATTGTTCAAAGAAGAGCCGATATTTGGATCCTTAACATTCTTATTATGTTCAAAAATCTCAATAGCCTTTCTGTATAGAGACTCTGCTTCATTAAATCTTTTCTCTAAACGGTAAAGGTCAGCCAAATTGTTATAGCTTGTAGCAGTTTCTAGATGGTTCTGGCCAAATGCTTTTTCCTTAATCTCTAAAGATCTTTTGTATAAAGGTTCTGCTTCTTTATATTTGCCTCTTGATACGTATATCCCTGCAAGATTGTTCAGGCAAGTAGCAATGTCAGGATCATCTGGGCCTAGATTATGTTCCCATATCTCTAATGCGTTTATAGAAAGAGATTCGGCCTCGGCAAATTTTCCTTGAACATCATATATCAATGAGAGATTGTTCATAGAAATTGCTACTTTGGTGCTATCTTTCCCGTAGATTTTTTTGCAATATCAATAGAAAGCTTTGCAAGTTCTGCAGCTTCGTTGTACTTACCTTCTCGATAATTTGTTATAGCTTTGTAGGTAGTATTGTCCCATAGTGCATCATAGGCTTTTCCCTCATTTTTAGAGACCAATTCATTACCTCGATTATACTAGTATATAAAAACTAAATAGATTTATATTTCTCTATTATATCTTTCAGCTCGTTAAATCTAACTGGCTTTCTCAAAACTTCTTTAGCTCCTGCTTCTAAAGCCTTGGAGCCTATAGTAGAGCCATAAGCAGTGATTGCAATTATTTTTGCTTTTGGATCAATTTGGATAATTTCCTTAGTCGCATCAATCCCACTTTTCTTTGGAAGTTTTAAATCCATAAGGACTATATCTGGCTTATGTTCTTTGTAGAGGGATACAGCCGATTCGCCATCTGAAGCGGTAAATAAAGTATCTCCTTCTAAGAATTCTTGGTAAAATTCAGATAAATCTTTATAATCTTCCACTATTAAAATTTTAGACATAAAATCACTCTAATCTAAAATATCTATTTTCTGTATGTATTTATCGTATAAAAACTTTGTCATGGAAAACGATAGACTTTTAATTGGTACTAATTTAACCCAATTGGAACTTATCCTTTCAACAAAAACTTTAAAAGTCCTAGAAAGTATGATAAGTAACACAAAATCTAAATAAAGTAACACGATACGTTTGAGGTGTAATAAATGAAAGGTGCAATATTAGTTGGACATGGAAGTAGGCTCAGCTACAACAAAGAGCTCTTAACAAAATTATCTGAAATTTTTAAAGAATATTTCGACGGAAATATTATTGAGATTGGATTTATGGAAATGAATACTCCAAAGATAATGGACGCAGTAAAAAGTGCCGTAAAAAAAGGGGCTGATGAATTGTACATAGTTCCAGTTTTTTTGGCAAAAGGTGTCCATACAACAGAAGATATACCTGGTGAAGTCGGTGGTTTCGAAAACGGAAAAAGTACAATCGATATTGAGGGAAAGAAGGTTAGACTCATTTACTGTGAACCCATCGGACCTGACAGAAGAATTGCTGAGATTCTTTGGGACAGAGTAAAGGAAAAATATTAATGAAAAAATTCATTATACTTGATATAAATCATGGAGGAGATTACCTAGCTTCTATCCTTAAAGATAAAGGCTACGAAGTAATTGTCTATGACATATATCAAAAGAGAGGGGAAAAACGACAAAAACTCAACCAAAAAGGAATTAGGGTTTTTGAATCTGTTGATGGACATTATCCAGACTACACCGTCTCATATCCTGTCCATTGCCCCGATCATTTTCTTTCTTCTTTTTCTAACAATGCTAAATTAACTCACCACGAACTAGTAAATTTTCTATTTAACGGCGAAAATAATACAATTGAGATAACAGGCTCAAAGGGTAAAACAACAACTGCATATACCTTAGCTTTTCTTCTGTCATTTGAAGAAGAATTGTTGCTAAACTCTTCAAGAGGTTTTGAAAGTTTTCTAAATGGTGAAACTAAGTCAATAGAAAAAACAAATTCTATATCTGCTGGATATACGGCAAAAATATTGTCTAATGGTTACTCGAGATGCCAAGTTTTTGAAGAGAGTCTAGGGGTATGTGGAGTGGGCAATATATCAATTCTAACAAGTATAAATCCAATTTATAACATAAAAGGCGGGAATGGTAATTCTCTAGATGCAAAAAAGCAATTATTTCAATTATCAAAAGAAAATATTATTATCGATTTGAAAGATAAAACTGCAAATGATTTAGCTAATAAATATGAAAAAGATGTTTTTCGAATATGGGAAGATGTAAAAATAGAAATTCCGGATTATTTAGAAATCGGGAAGGATGTTAGTACTAGTATTTTTTTTAAAGATATAGAATTGAAATCCAAATTTAACGGGAATTATATTATAGTAGGTTATCTAAATCCTATATTGTTTAGCTTTATGGCCTTAAAGATACTCAACAAAAATCTAGAAAAAGCTTCTTATCATATGTCAAATTATAAAGGTGTTAATAATAGGCTATCAGTTGTTACTGAAAATAATTATACTAAAATAATCGATAAATCTGGAGGATTCTCAGAAGAAAGTCTAAGATATATTTTATCTCTTCTAAAAAAGAATTACGATATGTTTTATAAAAACATTAATCTATGTATTGATTTAACTAATGTATCACATTGCCAAAAAATAGATGTCTATCTATTAGATAGTGTAATTGGAGAATTTGGAAATCTTATAGACAATGCATTTTTAGTGGGAGACTATGATTTTGAAAGATTTAAATACCTAAAAAATAGCACTGAACTAAATATACAAAAAGGGGACCTTTTAATTGAATGTGGTAAGTGATAAGATGAATATTTTGACTCCAAGACCTAATCCGATAGTTGCAGCCTTGTACACATTAAGAGATCTTGATGTTGATGTTGCAGTATTACATGGGCCCTCTGGATGTGGATTTCGTGCAGCTAGATTATTAGAGGAAGACGGTATGAAAGTTGTAACGACTTCTATGTCTGAAGAGGATTTAATTTTTGGTGCCAGCGATAAACTAATCGAAGTATTGAATGAAGTTGATGAGCTTTTTTCACCGAGGACAATAGGAGTTGTTGGTTCTTGTGTGAGCATGATTATTGGGGAGAATGTAAAGAAAGCTATAATTGATTCTGGATTAAAGGATAAAGCGTTCTTTGTTGAAATTCACGGTTGTATGGGGGCAAATACAAGAGGGGCAATAGAAACTTTGAAAGCTGCAATGGAATTTGGCCTAATTGATGAAAAAGAGTTTCAAAGACAGGAAAAGATGCTTCTTTTAGCAACTGAAGTCGAATCAAATAGCGGTATGGCAAAATCAAAGTATACTAGGCCCTCAAGAGGTGCAGAACTTAAAACTGTTGCAGAATATATAGTCAATCTATTAAAAGATAATAAAAAAATAGCAGTTATTCTAAATGCAAAGAAAGAAACTGCATACCTTTTTGCTGATGTTCCACTTTCAATAAATTTGGCCTCTAAAAAACTAGGCGGATCAATTATAAACGTAGGTAATCTTTCTACTGAAGTAGGACTCTCAAGAATCAAAAGATATGCCGAGGATATCAAAAAAGAGTTTGAATCAAATGAAATTTCTATTGATTTTATTTCTGGAGGTATGGACGAGTATCCTATAGCTGGTAAAAATGCAATATCATATCTTAATGACAAGGATTTTGACCTTCTTGTTGCAGTAGGTATACCTCAAGCCTTGCCTCTTATAGATAAAGAATCAATAGCAGTCACAAATGGCCCAAGAGAAGTACACCCGCTAGAAGATGCAGGATATAAATATGTGACAGTTGAAATTGCTTCACACTCAACTGTTATGGGTACAAGGGAAATAGTTCTTAGTGAACTTGGTGAGGCAATAAGAAAAGCTGCAGGGATTCAATGAAACAGATTGCGATATATGGAAAAGGTGGAATAGGAAAATCATCAATTTCTTCAAATCTTTCAGTTAATTTAGCTTCCGAAGGATACGAGGTATTACTTATTGGTTGTGATCCGAAGAGTGACAGTACTATTAATCTCTTTGAAGGTAGAAGAATAGATACAGTGCTAGATTTATACAAAAAAGGGATTACCGACCCAGATAAACTAGTTTTTGAAGGGTATAATGGAGTAAAAGGTGTTGAGGTGGGAGGCCCCGCTGCAGGTGTAGGCTGTGCAGGAAGAGGGATTCTAGTTGCTTTAAAAACTCTTAACAAAGATTACTACCTTGAAAAAGGATTTGATATTGTAATATACGATGTCCCCGGAGATGTTGTATGCGGGGGTTTTGCAGGCCCAGCAAGAGAAGGGTATGCAGATGAGATCTACATAGTTACAAGTGGAGAGTATCTCTCAATATATGCGGCAAATAATATTGCAAAGGGATTATTTAATTTGAAAGTAAAGATGGGCGGAATAATAGGCAATATGAGGGGCATCCAGAAAGAAGAAGAGAAAATTCAATCTTATGCGGAAGAGATAGACTCTCAAATGATCAAAGCTGTTGAAAGAAATCCCAAAATATATGAAAGTGAAATTGAGGGTAAAACTGTTCTAGAAAAATATCCAAATGATCCTCTAAATTTAAAATTTAAAGAGATTGGAGAAAAAATTTTTGAAAATAAAAAAGCTAAAGTTCCAAATCCA
The DNA here is from genome assembly GCA_013178285.1 of Methanofastidiosum sp. Lineage (NCBI taxonomy): Archaea > Methanobacteriati > Methanobacteriota > Candidatus Methanofastidiosia > Candidatus Methanofastidiosales > Candidatus Methanofastidiosaceae > Candidatus Methanofastidiosum > Methanofastidiosum sp. The sequence goes on along the minus strand of JABLXD010000011.1, from coordinate 49,265 downwards.
ACAACAGATGAAAAAATAAGATCAATACTTGGAGGCCTCTATTGAACATACCTAGGGTCGTAATTGCTGGAACTGCATCTGGGGTTGGCAAGACTTCAATTTCTTGTGGAATAATGAAAGCTTTATCAAAGAAAAATGATGTTGCGCCTTTCAAAGTAGGGCCAGATTTCATTGACCCCATATATCACAGATTTGCCACAGGAAACTTCTCGAGGAATCTTGATACTTTTTTTATGGAAAAAGATGCACTGATAGAGAATTTCCAAAGAGGTACCAAAAAGAAAGACATAGCTATAATTGAAGGTGTGAGAGGTCTGTACGAAGGGATAGATCCAATAGGTGAAGTGGGCTCGACATCTCACGTTTCAAAGATTTTAGATTCTCCTGTAATCCTAGTTATGAACACTCGTTCACTGACAAAAAGTGCTGCCGCTTACATTAAAGGATTTCAAGCTCTAGATCCAAATGTAAAAATTAGGGGAGTTATACTAAATCAAGTTAGAGACGAAACGCACTTTAAGAAATTAAAAATAGCTATAGAAACTTTTACTGACGTTGAAATTGTGGGCTATGTTGAACGTGGCGCGATATCACTAAGCTCAAGGCATCTTGGACTCGTTCCATTAATTGAAAGAGAAGATAAAGAAGAAGTTATGGAAAATCTTGGAAAAGAGATTGAAAATAGCATTGACATTAATAAAATAAAAGATATAGCCAAAGAAGCAGAAGATTTAGAAAAAAAAGAAGGGCATTTGTTTCAAATAAATCCAGAATTAAAAAATAATAGAATTACTATTGGTATACCATTTGATAAGGCCTTCAGCTTTTACTATAAAGAAAACATCGAAGCTTTAGAGGAAAATGGGGCTAAAATATCATATTTTAAACCTACCGAAGGGGATAATTTACCTGACGCCGACGGTTACTATATCGGAGGTGGATACCCTGAAATATACCCAGAAAACATCTCCAATAATACTAGTTTTTTAAAAGATTTAAAATCTGCTTTTGAAGAATCAAAACCGATATATGGCGAATGCGGTGGACTAATGGTATTATCCAAATACATTGAAGTAGAGAATAAAAAATATCCTATGGCGGGAATATTTGATGAAGGAACATTAATGAAAAAAAGTAAGCAAGGACTAAGCTATGTTATTGCTGAACCCACCGATAAACATTTCTTCTTAAAAGATATAGTTAAAGGTCACGAATTTCATTATTCTAAAATGGAGCCTATACCGCAAAAGGATTTTGCATACAAGATAATAAGGGGTAAGGGCATTAATAATGGTATGGATGGATTAATAAGAAACAAATGTATCGGATCATATCTACACATCCATATCGGCGGCGCCCCTTCTTGGGCTTCTTCCTTCCTAGAAAGTATATCATAATAAGTTACATTTCGAAGCCAGGTGGCATCATAGGCATTTTTCCCTTCATTCCTCTTAGTTGTCTTTTGTTCATGCCTTTTAAGAACTTCTTAATCATTGCGTACTGATTTAGAAGTTCTTTTACATCTCCCTGATTTGTACCAGAACCTCTTGAAATTCTTCTTATACGTTCATGGTTAATTAATTTAGGATTTTTCTTTTCCTGCATAGTCATTGAATCCATTATTATCCTAAACTTTGTAAGTTTCTCTTCTCCAACTTCAACCATATCTGTTGGTAGATTTGAACCCATTCCAGGTATCATAGATAAAACTTGTTTCAATGGCCCCATCTTACTTACCATCTCAAGTTGGCTATACATATCGAAAAGATCAAATTTTCCCGATAGAATCTTATCTTTGTCAAGTTTTGAATAATCTTCTGCCTCAGAAGCCTCTTTTACTTTCTCCAAAAGAGTCTCAAGATCCCCAAGACCCAATAATCGTGAAACAAATCTTTTCGGATCGAACGGTTCGATGGCATCGATTCTTTCCCCAGTTCCAATAAATTTAATAGGAGCGCCTGTTGCTGCTGCAGCAGATAGTGCCCCTCCACCTTTTGCTGAACCGTCAAGCTTTGTTACTATTATAGATCCTACGTTAGTTGCATTTGCAAATCCTTCAGCTTGAACGAAAGCCTGCTGACCAATCGTACCATCTATAACAAGTGTAACTTCATCAGGATTAATTGTAGTAGAGATTTCCGTCATCTCATCTATAAGGCCCTTTTCTTCCCTATGCCTTCCTGCTGTATCGACAAGGATTATGTCTGAAACTTTTTCCTTAAAGTGTTTTACCCCTTCTCTTGCCAATTTAATGCTGTCCTTTTCTTTAGGATCGCCAAACACAGGTATGTTATTTTCAGAACAGAACTGTTTCAACTGCTCAAAAGCCCCAGGCCTCCACGTATCGGCTCCAACGACGCCTACCTTAAAACCTCTTTTTTGGTAGAATCTTGCAAGTTTTCCAGTAGTTGTAGTCTTTCCGCTTCCCTGGATACCAACCATGAGGACTACTTTTCCCTTCTTATCGGGGAGGTGTTCTTTTTTGGTATCTGAGCCCATAAACTTTGAAAGCTCTTCGTAAACAATTTTTATAATGTGTTCCTTTCTAGACACGCCCTTAGGCAATTTTTCTTCCATCGCTCTTGATTCTATATTTTTTGATAGTTCAAAAACTAGCTTAACATTAACATCAGATAATAAAAGTGCTTTTTGAATATCCTTGACTAATTCCTTAATTAGAGATTCGTCGACTACGCCTGCCTTTGTTAACTTTCTCAATGCCCCGCTTAAAGCGCCTGAAAGGGAGTCTAAGACCATATATACACCTAACTTAAGACATTAATTTTCTTATAAAAAACTAATGGTCAATTTTCTTTTTTAAAGTAATGACAAATGTTCTACCAATCGGTTCTCTTTCAATAAGCTCCTTTTTTTCAAGATTTGTTAGAATTTTAGTAATTTTGGCTTTTGAAAATCCTGTTAAACTAGATAGCCTTTTTTGTTTCATCTTGCCACCCTCATTTTTCAATATGTCGCATATAATCATTTCATCCTCTGAAAGAAGAGAAGGCGGAATTTTAACATCTGGCTCTTTATGTGAAGACCTATAAAAAAGAAATACCCCTATTGAAATTAAACATATCATGACAAATGCCAAAGGGATTAGGATAGTGGTACCAAATCCGTTATTTTGCACAAGCGAGCTATATTTAATTTTAAACATCGTTGGAGTTTGAGGTGACTTCATCTCCCACAGAACAATGATTCGTTTACCGTCACTTTGTAAGTATGTAGGTTCTGGGATAATTGAAGAAATATCCTCGCTATTAACCCCATATGCTTGTGGAAGTTTTATTCTAAAAATCAGATTTTTGACATTCGGGTAAACTAACTCCCTCGTATAGATTAGATCATTTTTCTTTACCTCAATAGCGTTTGATAAGGTATAGCTTACCTTTATACTATTTAATTCATTAGGTATTAATTTTATTTTCTGACCTGATGTAGTATTAAGCAACTCATCATTAAATAAAATATCTAAGTTTTTGTAATCATTTGGGAGGTAAAGATTAAACTCAATTTCTTCTTTTGGATAGATAATTATATCAATCGATTCTTTTAAGGATCGGTCTTCCATTATCTCTACATCAATTTTGAGATAAGTAATTTCAAGTTGCTGATTTTCGGAAAAAGTAGGATTAACAGATAAGAAAGCAGTAACAAAAAAGAATGTTAACAATAAAGAGAGGAATTTAAGAGTTTTTTTCTGATCTTTTTCCATAATATTACCTAATATAAAAATATATGCAAATCATTATAATGTCTTACAAGGATAATTAAAATATAACATTTTTTGGACTAAAATTATATATAAGGTTTTAGATAAATGAAAATATATTAGAATTCAATAATAATACTTTAATTTAAAATATACTGAAAGAACCTTTTAGAACCGGCCATCAATAATAATACTAATTTAGATATCCTTAGCTCAATATGCAACATATTAAATAAAAAATATAACCTATTAGCCGGTTCTTTAGAGCTTATAATGCAATCATTGTTGAAGTCATTTGGACCCCATCAATGTTCCTAATCTTCTCTGTAAGGAACGGATCAAGGTCTTTTAACTGCTCCACATTTACCTTAACAACGATGTCATATTCGCCATATACAATATATGCTTCCTCAACTTCCTTCATACTCTTTAGACTTTCAAGTATCTTCTTTTCTTTTCCAGCATCCCCCACGATGAGGGCAAAAGCAACAACCATTATATCACCTATTATAATAATGAATTTAGATATTTAAAACTTTTTATGGAACGACTAGAAGTAACTTATTATATCTCTAACTAATTTAATGGAATTTTCAGGAGAAGATTCTAATCCTGTAAATATCCCGGTTGCAACTATCAGTATAAGTAAAAAAATTGAAGAAATCTCTATTGCCATATTTGCAAAAGAATTATCATACCTTAATCGTCCCCCAATCAAGGGGAAATGAACATGTTTTCTCTTGCCAAAAGGATAGTACAATGGTACACCCCATGAGGTGAGGCTATCTGCAAGAGTATGTGAAAAAACGGCAATTGAAGCAACAAGAGCAGAATCCCATGTGAAAAAATTAGAAAAAAACCCCCCGTATTCGATTACAGATAAGATTAGAATACTAGAAAATACTAAAATTGATGTGAATATAGAATGTGTAAATCCATTTCTGTGCTTTTTGATAAATATGTCTAGGTCCGGAAGAATCCCAAAAATAGCTCCAAGAATAATAAGATCTCCTAAAGGTAACTCCGTCTTTATCCCAATGGCAATTAGGATAAGTATGGTGATGCCAGCCGATAACATGCCCAAAGCTATATGGGTTCTTCTTTTCATGAAATGAAATTTAGTATTTTTTTTATATGGCTTGTGCCAAATAGTTTTTAAACTAATCATTAGGATATCATCCATGAAAATAATGGGTGCTATTCTACTTCTACTAATAGCAGCTTTTCCAATTTCTTGTGAAATGACTTCTCTTATAGTCCCATTAAATGATGGAGATATTCCTAAGGAGATTAAACCTTTTCTAAAAGAAGGATACAGAATCTATTTTCAAGGCTTTGAAGAAAATCTCGTTGAATTCATATGTTATGATGAAAATTCAGCTTCCTTACTACTGAATGAATTCTTAGCCTCGAGGGGCGGGTATAAGATTCAAGAATCCAAGGAGTATTCTTACAATGGGATCGATGGTTACTCGTTCACTTCTACATGGGGCAAGGGGTATGTTTTAATCAGAAAGAATAAGGTATATCTATTTAATTCCCCTTCTGAAAATACAGATAATCTTAAAATCCTAATGGAAAATAAATTCGGAAAAGAATACCCTTATCAATATTTAGCCTTGTTATTAGTACCTATTGGATTGATTCTCTACAGAATTATGAAATGAACTTTTCTATCTTTTCACAAAGCTCTTTTATCTCATTTTTTTCCATTCCATAAAGTTTGATGGTTTCTATTACAAAACCTTTTTCTTTTGTGCGATCGTACCTTGGGCACTTGGTAAAAAGCGATTTCCCACTTTTTGGTTTAATTTCTTTGTTTAACGCCTCAAGAGTCTTATTGGGATTTTCATTTCTAACAAAAATAGAAAATGATTTGGGATCATTATAGGGTATGTCGAGCGAAGATTTATGGAATATTTGTGCCATATCCCTTAATGCATCCAATTTTTCTTTTGAATTTTCAACTTCATCGATAAGTTTTAGGAAGTAACTTTCAGGCATTTTTGAAAGGGCCATTACTTTTTCTGATTCTTCAAGGTCGATGTCGGAAGAAACTCCGACAAATCCACCGTATCCGCACTCCAATATCTTTGGGCTACCTGTTGAACAATATACTATATCGGCCCAGCCAAATTCTTTATCTGAGAATACCCCAGATATATCTTCAATTGAAATAATCCCCTGATTCATTAATTCTTCACAAATCTTTTTAGAAGGATTAGATTTTAAGTACCCGGATAACGAGGAGAATAAATAAACATCAAATTCTTTTTTAAATCTTGGAACAATGACCCCATTATCAGTAGGCATTTCAATATAATTTTTTTTCAGTAGTTTTGGAATCTCAAGGAAACCCTTAAATCCTCCCTGATCGGGTATTCCTATTCTAGATATGTTAGAATCAAAAAGGATAGAAAAAAGACCAAATGTTGCAGAGTTTACAAAAAATATTTTGTAATCTTTATTTAGGAATTGGGATATCCTTTTTCTTAGACTCAGAATAGTCTCTTCCATATTTTCTCCACCAGTTTTTAACTGTAAAGTTATCAGGCCTTAAAAATTCATTGTTTTCTATGGAGAGGTCAGATATTACATCAACCCTCAAAGCTTTGATGCATTTTTCAGCTGTGTCATATCCAACAAGATATCTCTTCTCTGCCACTACGACGCCTAAGGGATTGATCCTTGATGTCCTAGATACCTTGTCCTCAAGATCAAAATATGATAAAAGAACAGATTTTTTTCTTTTTGATGCTTCGATTAAGTCTCTTGTTATATTTGGCCTGATATCCATACTCCTTTCAAATCCTTCTTCTCTAAAGAAATATTCCGTATCTTCTTTCTTTAACCCAGTTAAGTACCCTTCCTTAATAGATTTGATCTCAGATTTCAAATCAATATTTTCAGAAGATTTTTCTAGAAAGGATTCTTTCTTTTCATCGTATCCTTCAATGTGAATCTGTATAAATATCCCATTCTTCTCCAAAATCTCTCTTATCTTTGGAATATTCTCTTCTTTTATCAGAATAATGTTTGGTTCGATAGACTGTTCAATATAATTTTGGATCCTCTTGTTTATTTCCAAGAATAGAGGCATGTCATTTACTACTATGAATATACCCTTGAAGGCCCTTACTTTCCCATATTTAGAAGCCCAGTCCCTAAGTTGGTATATAACATTCTGAGGTATGTCATTAGAAGAGTATTTTTTCAAAAAGCTAATTATTCTATCAAGAGAAAATCCAGATTCGATACCTTTCATAATCGTTTCTGACGTTATCTGATACAAACTTACTATATCAGCTTTCTGTATGTCGGCAAATCTATTCAAATCAAAAAGCGCAATTTTATCTATCTCTTCAGATAAAACAGATATCTCAAAGTTTGGAGTCATGAAAAGAATCTTTTTCTGCTCTACTTTATTGCTCTTATCTAAGTAAATTGTGGGCTCTTTTGAAGCTTTTCTTTCTAAAGTCAAAAGCTCCTTACCAAACTCAGTGAGCGAGAAAGAAATCATTTTCCCATCTTTAAACCCGCCATCGACTATCCCCAACCACAGTAGATAATCAGATATTACCTTTTCAAAGAATTTATCGTCAAAATAAATCCAACGATTTTCATCTTTTTCATCAAATAGCATATTCTGTAATTTTTTAATAAAAGATTTAATGTAGATATTTTTTCCAACTTCTACTTTCTTAATCGCGTCAAGGACGATTCTAATGTTGAGCTCATTTACCCTACTTATGAAAATTTCCTTTCTCTTAAAACCTTCAATGCTCTCAAGTCCGAAAAAGATATACTTGAAGAACAATCGAATTAGGTCTTCATCTGTTATAGGGAGAATCTCATTAATCTTATCGGTGAGTATATACTGATCTCCAGATATCTTGATTAGGCCAAAATCAAGAGCAAGACTTTCGATAAACTGGGACCTTGACTCATTTTTTATGTGGAGCTTTTCAATGAATCGCTCTTGGTCTTTTTTTGATATTTCCTTTTTGGCTGTGAGTTTCAACTCTTCTTTTGCAACAAAGGATAAAAAAATAATAAGATCTGAAATAAGAAGATTTTTATCTTTTCTAATCTGTAAACTATCGAGAGGTATCTCTTCAGGGATCTTCTTGAAGGTATTGATTAATTTTTCTTTTAGCATAGGATTTATAACATAAGTCTTAATTATCCCATCCATTCCATCCAAAACTAATAGGTTGGTCTCGAGAGTTTTAATAACTTCTTCAAATGTCCAGAAGCTGTATTTTTCAATGAAAATATTTTGGGCGTCTTGCTGTTTCTTAACACCCCCGGCCATAAGTAAAATACCTAGAAATTCCTTTTCCTTAAGAGACAATGAATTAAAAACAGATTCTATATTACTTTCTTTTTCCAAAGCTACCTTTAGAGAGTCAATAATCTGCTCTCTAGGCGTCGTAGGGTCAACCCCCCAAACTTTAAGAGTGTTCTCTATCTGTTTTGCAGATAACTCCTTAACCTTTTCCCATGCGTCCAATAACTCACCTGTCAAGTGATTCTGTAAGTTTTTCAAATTTAAATACTTTATAGGGGCACGAGGATTGACACCTTAAACATGCCTCGCCATTACATCTTTCAGAGAGTATTCTTATTTTGAAATACCCTTCTTCTATTTCTTCTACCTTTAAAGCTCTTTCGGGGCATACTTTTTCACATTTTCCGCAGCCTTGACAATTTTCAAATTCTGCAAATAGTTCTACTCCAATGTGATCTATTACTTTCAATTCCTGGCCAATATCCGGTATGTCCCTCTTAACTATCTTATTTATTTCTAAATCCCCCTTAACAGGTGGCAGTTGTTGGATATTTTTTAAAGTGAGCATCTGGTTGTATTTATCCATAGACATTCCCTGCTCCCAATATGCAAGCTCTTGGACATAAACATCAGTGAATATCTTTGAAGTTGCAAACATTATGTGCTTGCTTCTTATTTTATCGGCAAGTTTTTGTAATTCATCTAAAGTATATTTTCCAACTAAAACGTCGTTGGCCAAAAGTAATGAGGTATTCCCAACTTGGTATACCTTTTGGATAGTTGGAGGTATCAAACCTATTTTTCTTGATTTCATTGCATCTACATATGTTCCAGAGGCGCCGCACATGTACATTGTCTTTACGTCTTCAAGTTTTATCCCAGCTTCCTGTGCAAGAGTGAGATGGCCTGCTCTTATAGCACCAATTGCTTTTCCTGCTTCTTTTAGGTCATCTTCTGTAAAGTAAATATTTTCATCTAGCCTTAATCTCCTAGTTTTAGTATAGATGTAAGGAAGCTCTATAACTCCAGTTTCAAGCCCTGCATATATGACCGATACTACTCCAGTACCTGTAACGCCAATTGGTTGGACATTCGAAAGTTTCTTTCCTCTAAATTCCTCTTTCCATAAATCTAAAATTCTAACGCTCTGTGGCATCATATTCTCATCCAGTGCTATCGTATGCCATCCAAATTCAAGGACAACATCAGATATAGCCCCCGGAGAAGCTAGCATTCCACAGGATACTTCTTGACCTTCAAGAGCGGGCCCAGATGCTGCAGAACCTGTAAATATTTTATCCCCAACTTTCAAGGCCATTTCAGCATTTGTTCCGTAATCTGTTACTAATGAAATTTCTTTATTATCAAGAAAATTACTTTTTAGCATCATTGCAAGGGCATCGGCACCGATTTCGTGCTTTATTGCAGGCGGTATGTATATGTCTGCGTCCATTCCCCTAATTCCTACTTCTTGCGAGGAAATTACTTTGGCATTTCTCGATTGAATCTCTATTTTTTCAGCTTCAAGGTATTTAGGATCGGCATACGCCAAATCTTTAATACTAATCCCCTCAAATAAAGAAAGTTGAATTGGATTACCGCAAATTGCAATTTTTTCAATAGTTTTAGGATCTATATTCATCTGATTTAGAATTCTTTCAAATGCGTCAATCATCAATTTGTGAGCGATATCCTCACTTACCTTAATAGCAAAGTTAAGATGATCCATCACGTTTGCACCCGGTAATGGATGCCTCAACGTAATAGCAGTTCTCAATACTTTCTTAGTGTCTAGATCAACAAGCTGAACTCTAAATCCGCTAGTGCCTATATCAAATGCAATCCCCATTGACATATTATCTCATCTCAGATTATTGTAATTCAAATCTCATGAATAAATTATCCCTTTTTTAATCTTTCGGAATAAAGTCATATTATCGGACATTATTAATAAGATAATAATATTAAAAAATAATGTAATATTTGAAATGAACAATTTTCGAAAATTATTAAGTAAATATTTCTTTTAGATTAAATATTTATTCACTATTAAAATCTATTACTAATAATTTAAAAAGGAGTCTAACATTTAATACCGAAAAATATATAAATGGTCTTTTAAAATGACAATCGGATAAGGTAACCTAATTTTAAACCTTGTCTAATTAATCCAGGAGGAATCTTTTTGGACAGAAAAGAAAGAATATATAAGACATTAAGCCAAATCGTAGGCGATGAAAAATGGGTCTCTAACAGTCCTGTTGACTGTTGGGCTTATTCCTACGATATGACATACAAGAGGCCACAGATGCCAAATTACGTTGTTCTCCCAAAAACGCCAGAAGAAATTCAGTCAATTCTTAGACTTGCGAATTCAGAGAAGATACCAGTAGTACCATTTACAGCAGGTACAAACATTGGTGGACTTTGCGTTCCAGAACAAGGCGGTATCTTGATGGATCTTAAGAGAATGGATCAAATTCTCGAAATCAACGAAGAAGTAAGATTTGCAGTTATAGAGCCAGGTGTAAGTCAGGCTCAATTTGCACAAGAGCTATTTAAAAGAGGATACAGATTTGGATGGCCAGTAGGTCCACCATCTGCATCAGTATTATCATGTGCAATACACCATGGAATTGGTGGAATGAGCGGAAGATACGGACTTAACAGTAACCACATTACTGGTATGGAAGTAGTAAGACCAACAGGGGAAATACTCATGTGTGGATCTCCCGCAATTAGGAGAGATTCATGGCAGAGCTGTATGCCTCTTCCAAGATTTGACGGTCTATTCACCGGTACTCTTGGAACAACTGGTGTTGTAACAAAGCTCGGATTATTCATACCCCCAGTACCTGATTACGTACATATCGGAACTTTTGCTGCAGACGATCTAACTGATATGGAAAAATTCATGAGAACATTCAGTAAATATGAATATGCAGATGATCTAACTGCAATCTCATGGTGGTTAAGCCAAGTACCAATTCCTTATCCATACATTGAAAAACCAAAAGGCGCTCCAGAATGGACTGGATACACTGTCTTGTACGCATTCACAGAAAAGGAATTAGAAAACAAAGTTGAAGTTTTCAATAAAGTAATAAAAGATCTAGGTAAACAAGGCAACTCTATTAAATCTACAGATGTTCCTGAAGAGTCAAAGAAAGGAAGAACTCAATTACCATCTCAGATTGTAGGTTCAACAAAGAACTACTGTAAGCAGGGTGGAGGAGGAATCGCCTGGCCTGGAACATTTACCCCTTCAAACAGATGGGTAGGTGTTTACAACTTGTGGAAAGAAATTTACACAAAGAAAGCTAAGATTCCATTATCACCATCAACAAGAGTTACAATGTACCGTGGATGTCACTATGGTATGTTAAGAATTATGACACCATTCCCAAGAGACAGACCTGAAGAAGAAGCAAACGCCGCTTGGTGTGTAAGAGAAGCAGCAAAAGTCTTAATTGATGCTGGAGGTATCCCATACAAGCCACCAACAGACTTCGCTAGAGAAATTAACAAGAGAGCAGATCCAGGATGGATAGACCTTATCTGCGATATTAAAGACATGCTCGACCCCAACGGAATAATGAATCCAGGTAAATGGGGAGTAAGGTGATACAAATGCCAGAAAACTTTAAAGATCTTAAGTGGTATTCCCAGTTCTTCAGAAAATGTAGTAAGTGTGGAACATGTAAGTCTGCATACTCTTACGGACCACCACCCACAAATGCAACAATATGTCCCCAAGGAGAATACTTTAAACTTGATTCCTACTACGGATCAAGATCAAAGTCATTCCTTGGACATGCAATTTTGGAAAACAAAGTCGATTTAACAGATCCAGCCATACAGGAAGACATGCAAAAGGCAGTTTTCTCATGTACAGTATGTGGTGGATGTCAGTCCCAGTGTCTCCTTGACTACAAGCCATGGATTTGTGACTACATTGAAGAAATGAGACACTACCTAGTAGGTAAAGGAATAGGACCAACAAAAGCAGAAAAGATGTACCAAGAAAAAGTAATAAAAGACCACAATCCATACGGTGAAACTCACTCTTCAAGATTCAACTGGTTAAAAGATGTAAAAGATCTTAAGACAGATGGTAATATGGTTTACTTCGCAGGATGTACAGCATCTTACAGAAGAACTGAAATTGCCAAGTCAACAGCCAGTGTTTTATCAAAACTTGGAGAAGACTGGGGAGTAATGGGAGAGAACGAATACTGCTGTGGTTCACCTTTACTAAGGGCTGGACTTAGAGAAGAGCCAGAAAAACTTGCACAGCACAATGTTGACTACATAAACGACCATGGATTTAAGACAATTGTTACAGCTTGTGCAGGATGTTACAAGGTTCTTTCCAAGGAATATGAAAAATGGTGGGGCTTAAAGCTTAAAGCAAAGGTCATGCACACATCCGAATACCTCGAAGAAAAGATGAAGAAAGGCGAACTAAAGTTAAGCAATGTACCTGCAACAGTTACATACCACGACCCATGTCACATGGGAAGACACATGAACCACTACGAAGTTGACATGGAAGGAAAGAAGATGTGGAAAGGCGCATTCGTCCAAGTTGACAAGCCAGGTCTTTACGAAACACCAAGAAATGTCCTTAAAGCTATACCAGGTATACAGTTTAAGGAAATGTACAGAAACAGAGACAACTCATTCTGCTGTGGTGCTGGTGGAGGTATAAAATCTTCATACCCAGACGTAGCTCTTGAAACTGCAAAGACAAGAGTAAGAGAAGCAGAGGGTGTAGATGGAGTACAAAAGATTGTAACTCCATGTCCATTCTGTGTTACAAACCTTGGTGACGGTGCAAAGGCACTTGGTTCTAAGATGGAAGTAGTTGACCTTATACAGCTAGTTGACCAAGCTCTAAAAAAATAAATTAAAAATATTTTATTTTTTATTTTAAATTTTTATATTAGGAGATTTTTATGAAACCCGATCATTTTGAATTTAAATCTAATAAACCCGGCGTCTTTTCAGACATATATTCAGTAAAATCTTTAGGTAATTATGCAAAGTTTGAATTAGAACTTAGAGATAAAGAAGGCAATTTAATTAAGGAAGGGGAACTACATGTTCAAGTACTTTCAGAATTATTCGTGCCACTAATTGTAAAAAGATTTAATCCATTTGAAGGTAAATTATCCTTAACAATCGGTAATGAACACATTGGCCTATGTGAAGCTTTCTTTTTAATAAGATTTAAGTCAGACGAAATTATAGATGTTAGCAAATCAAAAATGGACATAGATTTCGTAAATGATATTTAAAAAGAAAAAGTTTATTTTTTCTTAAATTTTGTCGAGTGCGTTCTTTAAATCATTGATTATATCTTTATAATTTTCGATTCCAACTGAAAGTCTTATCATATTGTCTGTAATCTCGGCATCTTTTAGAGTTTCTGCATCTACTTCAGAGTGCGTCATTGCTTTAGGATGTTCAATTAAAGATTCTGTTCCTCCGAGACTTACCGCCAATTTACACAACTTGACATTATCCAAGAACTTAAATGCTTCTTTCTTACCGCCTTTGATATAGAAAGACAGCAAAGACCCGGGACCTTTACATTGTTTTTTGTATATCTTATACTGCTCACTTTTCTTATCGTATAATTCTGGATAAATGACCCTTTCTACTTTTGGATGTTTTGATAAAAATTCAGCTATCTTTGTAGCGTTTTCCATTTGCCTTTGCATTCTTATATGAACAGTTTCTAATGACCTGGACATGAGCCATGCATCGAAGGGATTCCCGTTAGTTCCTATCATTCCTCTTATTCCCTTTATCTTAGATATGTCTTCCTTTGACCCAAGTGCTGCTCCGGCAATAACATCAGAATGTCCTCCAATGAATTTAGTTGCTGAGTAAAGAACAATGTCGACTTTCTGTTCTAAAGGCGACTGAAATATTGGCCCCATGAAAGTATTGTCTGCAATAACTTTAGCATTTATTCCTTCTCTCTTTAATGAGTCCCTGATTTTTACAATCGCTTCTACATCTACCATTACATTGTTGGGATTTGCAGGTGTTTCGATGTATAAAATAACAGATCTTCCTTTAAGTTTATCTTTATGAGATTTTATCTTTTCTTCCATTAGTTTTGGAGTTTCTGATCCTGCTCTAGCGTGTATTGTAGACACTCCCATTTTCTCAAAAAACTCCTTAAAAAGAAATTCAGTTCCACCATATACAGGATTGGTGTAAAAAATATAGTCTCCATTTTTTACAAACGCAAGTAAAGTTGAAGTAATTGCCGCCATTCCCGAACCGAATATTGCTGCAGCTTCAGCCCCCTCAAGTAAAGAAAGCCTTTCTTCGACTATATCGAAGTTTGGATTTGAAAATCTAGAGTATACAAAACCTTCCTCCCCTTTGTCAAGGCCTAGTGCAACTCTAATAAATGATTCCCCTTCCTCTGCATTTTTAAATTTGTAGGTACTTGTTAAAAATATAGGAGGTTTTACTGCTCCATTATACTTTAATGGGTCATACCCTTTGCTAATAACAACCGTTTCTTTTTCCATTATATCACTCTCTATATTATTCCAAATATTTATAAAGAACATTATAAAAGTTTCTTTTATGAAGTCTGTTGGGAGAGTACTTTATTCTATCGGCCCTCTTTTCATCCTAAGATCAAAAAAAGTCAAAATTAGGGATATAGGTGCAGAAGCATTTATAGGAGAAAAGAAAATTGGCAAAGTTATAGAATTATTCGGCCCAGTAGAAAATCCTTATATTAAGATTGTCTCAAAAAGAGACCTTAAAGACAGAAAGAGTTTTGTTGGAAAGGATGTTTCGATTAGATAAATTTTTGAGGTCTTATATGAATAAAATCGTAAAGACATTACTAATCATATTTCTGCTTGTGCCATCATTTTCAAGTTTTAATCCAGTTTCAGGACAAGAGAGTGGCTACTCTATTGAAGTATTGCCTTCCTTTTCAATTGCAACTCAAGAAGACATACCGCGCCTTATAGAACTTGCTTCCAAAAACAATGTTAATACCATTTATCTACATGTAAAGCGAAGCACCGGTACAAATCCCTCTCCAGGCGTTGTTTTTTACAATAGCCGGATAGCCCCTACTTTTTATAATTTTGATGTGCTGTCTTTAATGGTAGAGGAGGCTCATAAAAAAAATATAAAGGTTTATGCGCTTGTTCCAGTTTTTTACGACGTAATTGCGGCCAATAAAGGTTTTGCATCTGTTGGACCCCAATCTGATGGTTGGGTATGTCCCCAAACAGGTTTTAATTATGAAAAAAGCATAATAGACGAGATAATAAATGGATATAATGTTGATGGGATAGTTCTGGATTACTTTGGATACCCAAATAATCTAAATTGCCAATGTCCCGAATGTATTAATGAATTTGCAAAAAGATATGGGGCATCTGCTGAAAGATTAAATCTAGAAACAGAAAAACAGAATAACTCTGAATTATGGGTCAAATGGAATACATACAGGGCAGACGAGCTTGCTAGGCTTTTGAATATTCTTTCTCAAGATATAAGAAATAACAAAAAAATGAAACTAGGAATCATCATCCCCCCCACCACATATAGGGATTATTTTGAGAATACCGATTTTGGAATTGACGTGAAAAAAATAGGCGACTATGTTGATTTTATAACTTTTAGGCGCCAAGGTTTACCTTTAGAATATGTTCCTGATGCTACGAACGGTTACAATCTACAATATGATGGGGAGATATATGTAACTGTGGAAAACAAAGATATAGGATTGCTTAACTTAGTATATTCCGGTTCAGAGTATACTTCAGGCATTATTTATTTCCAAAGAGAGCCCTGGACAGCACAGAGCTTTTCAAGAATAGCTAAATCAAGGATAGAATCCGCTAACATTTGGGCAGTAAGAGTTGATTCGAGAGAGTACTTTAATCTAGATCTTGATTCGTACATACCTATTTGGAAGAATAACAATATCAATACGGTTATTATTAGTGCAGGGAGGCCCTACTGGATAAATTTCAGATGGCCTGGGCATGAAAATGAATACAGCTCTTTAGTTCAATTATCAACTGACGACCCACTTGAAAAAATGACTACTAAACTGAAAAATGAAGGATTCAAAGTCGTAGTTTCATTTAGCTTAAACAGCCCAGAATATATACAAGCCAATCCAGCATCGGCAGCTCTAGATTATGTATTTTCAAGAAGTACTTCAAAGGTCTCGATGGTTGAAATCTCCCAAGGCGATTATGGCAAGTACTACATCGATACAGTAGAGCATATTATAAAGAATTATGACATAGATGCAATTTTAGTTACTAATGGAGACTTCTACGAATACAGTTTTGATTCTAAATCGGAAGCAGAATATCTGAAATATATGAATTCAAGAGGTATTGTGATATATGAGTGGCCAAAGACTAACTTAATAGTAAATATTGATGACAGTACAATCACGAACTGGCAAAACTTTGAAATGGAAAAATTTTATTCTTCGCTCAAAAATAGAATAGTCGGTTATGAAGTAGAATTATGGATTTCTGCTAAGACTGATGAAAAAGATCCAAATAATTTGTCTAGAAAATATGGACAAGATTTGAGTATGCTTAACAATTATGCAACTAGAGTTGTTGTAACAGCACCCCTTACGGAAGATATTGCTGGAAAGAACAAAAACTTTGCTGAAAATCTGAATGATGCCGGGATATCCTATGTTCTAGATGTTCCCCTAGTAAAAGGAGTTAGCACGCCTATTACAAAAGAAGAATTGGAACTAATAATGCAAAACTCAATAGATGGTGGAACAAAGTATGGATTATTCTCATCAAATTATTTAATTAATGAAGAAATGTGGGATTCCATCCTTAAACTATCACTATATAAAGAGATATCCGGGATAGATGATGCCCAACTTTTAAATCTGTACAATGGGGGCCGTTATGATCTATTAAAAGAACGCATCCAGGAAATAAAAAAGATTAGAGAAGAAGAGATTACAAATTTGAGAAATCAATCAATAATTAAACTTAGAAATTTGGAAAAAGTTGTAGGGAACGTTGACTCAAAAGCAGCACTTATCAAAGGGTTAGGATTTGATAATTCACAGATAGCGGAAAAAATGGATTTTGGTAAAAGAGAGTACAGCATAGCTAAAAATTCCTTTATAGAAAGTAGATACAAGGAAGCTGTTGAAAGTTCGGATAATGCTGAAATAGTTCTAGATCAAGTTAACTATGCCCTTCAAGTTGAAATTGACAAAGTATATTCATCTAGAATGTTTATTGGATTTACAGTAATAATTGTCTTTGTAATTTTTATGTTCCTTATTTATTACTCCTATAGGAACTAAAAAGAATTAATTTTAAATATTCATTTCTTTTAAATTAATCATAAATCTGAAAAGATTTAGAGATTATTGTTGTGATTGTTATGGTTAAAGATATTATTTTTGGTTTGACAGAAAAAAAATACCGATGGATTCTTTTATTGACATTAGCTTTAGTATACTTTTTTGTTTACTTCCATAGAGTCTCATCTGCAGTTATATCAAAGGATTTGTTACATGAGTTTGGTGTATCTGCCCTCTCTCTGGGGCTTTTGTCCTCGATGTATTTCTATTCATATTCGCTATTTCAGATACCTGTGGGAATATTCTCGGACACAATAGGGCCAAGAAAGACAATAGCTTTTCTAACTATATTTTCTGCTATAGGGTCATTTCTATTTGGAGTTGCATTGAACTTTAACATGGCCCTGTTTGCAAGATTAATAATTGGTGTTGGTGTATCAGGCGTATGGATACCTGCGCTCAAATTATTTTCAGTTTGGTATTCCAAGAGAGAGTATGCCACAATGGTGGGCGTTTTACTTGCAGTTGGTAATGTAGGGGCTATTTCTGCTTCATACCCTCTAGCCTTAATTGTGTCTGATTTTGGCTGGAGATATGCATTTTATGTAATAGGGATAATTGCAGTGTTTCTAGCATTGATATCTTGGATATTCATAAGAGACTCTCCTGAACACTACCTAAATAAAAATAAAGAAAAAAGTGTAGTAAATAAAGTTTCTGCAAGACAACATTTATCTAAAGATCTTATTAAATTAATTTTTAAAAATAAGGATGTCTGGATACTTTCGATATGGTTATTTGTTGTTTACGGGGCTCTTCTTTCTTATCAGGGATTGTGGGCTTATCCATACTTTAGGGATGTCTTCAATCTTTCCAAGGCGACATCTGGTTTTATCCTAATGTTTGTTAGCATTGGAATGCTTATAGGATCCCCTTTTGTAGGATACTTCTCAGACAAAATTATGAAAAGCAGAAAGAAGGTAATAATCATATGGCTTTCTTGTTTTATGCTACCTTGGATACTAATCTCATTTTTCACAGCAAGAGTTAATGTAAGCCTTCTCTACTTACTTTCATTCTGGATGGGATTCTTTGGATGCGGAAATGTTGTTGTTTTTGCAATAATAAAAGAACAGTTTCCATTGGGCGTAACTGGAACAGTTCAAAGTATAGTTAATGTTTTTCCTTTTGTTGGTGCTGCTTTCTTCCAGACTTTTTTGGGATACATCCTAGATCTAGTTGGTGGATTTGATGGAGTTTATCCAGTAGAGGCCTATAGTTTAGCATTCAAATTTGTATTTGCATTTGTTATCATTGTATACCTCATGTCATTTTTCGTTAAAGAAACACTGACTACAGATTAGCCTTTATGGAGAGCCAGTATGAAAGTAAATGCAAAGAGAATTGAAAATGATATAGAGGTAATAAATAATTTTAATTCAACTCCTGGCCATGGGATAAGTAGAGCAACATTTACAGAAGAATACATAGGAGCAATTGATTACATCTTCAATGAACTTAGAAAGATAGGTGCAGATGTAAAGATCATGAGAGGGGGAAATATTAGGGCAAGATTAGAAGGGAGTATCAAAGATGCACCTTCAGTTATGATAGGCTCCCACATAGACAGTGTCTTTCAAGGTGGAAAATTTGACGGCGTTGTTGGGACTGTAACGTCTTTAGAAGTCTTCAGGACCATTTTTGAGAAAAAAATGCCCCATAGAAACCCTATTGATTTTGTAGTATTTGTAGAAGAGGATGGCTCAAGATTTTCATCGGTATTGTTGGGTAGTAGGATATGGGCAGGAAAAGTAAAAGAAGAAGACTTGGCTAAAATAATGGATAAAGATGGAATAAGTTATATTGAAGCAATGAATAGTTCTGGATTAATTCCAGAGGACAATTCAACTCTAGAGGGTAAGAAAATTAAAGCTATGATTGAACCTCATATAGAGCAAAGCTTAGTTCTAGAGAGTAAAGGACTTTCAATAGGCATCGTTGAAACAATAGCGGGCATAAAACAATTGGAAGTGGTAATTGAAGGTGTTTCAAATCATGCGGGTGCAACTCCAATGAACTTGAGGAATGATGCTTTATGCAGTGTTGCAGAAATAATCTTGAATGCAGAAAAGATAGCTTCAGAGAATGGCACTTCTGTTGCAACTGTAGGGCTTGTAGAAGTATCTCCTGGAAAAACAAATATTATTCCTGGAAAGGTAAAATTTACTCTTGATATTAGGGATAAAGATGATGCCACTCTAAATGAAATATCAGAGCGAATAATCAAATTCATTGAATCTTCTTGCAAGAATAGAAGGCTTTCTCACAAAATAAAGCAGGTCTCTTATACTAAGCCAGTTTTTTTATCAAAAAAGGTAGTCGAGATAATAGAAAATTCTGCTAGAAACCAAGGTATTGATACATTGAGGATGGTAAGTGGTGCGGTCCATGATTCATCTGTCATTGCTGAATTAACTGATGTGGGCATGATATTTGTTCCAAGCAAGGAGGGTAGAAGCCATTGTCCTGAAGAGTACACACATTTAAAAGATATCGAGATAGCTGCAAATATTCTATTGGAATCAGTAATAGAACTTTCTAAATAAATTAAAATAATTTTCCCAATATAAAGAACCACAAATTAAGGTAAAATACCGAAAGAAGAGCAGAGATTAAATTTAAAGAGGCTATTGTTTCTTTGAAAAAGTCATACCTTTCGCTGAGTACTATCGTTGAAACTGCAATAGGCATCCCATGCATCAGCACTATAATGGTGCTCTCAAAAGAGGGTACAACAAAAACAAACTTCAACAATATAATTGCAATTAAAGGCAAGAAAACTATTCTCAAAAGACTCAATCCAAAGGCCGCTTTAAGATTTCCATAACTTCTGCCATAAAAAAATAATCCAAGCATGAATATCGCAACTGTTGAAGTAGTGCCCCCAAGCCTATGTAAGGTTGTAGAAATAAAAATAGGGACTTCATATCCTATCAAATTAATAGATACGCCTAATAATGTTGAAAGAATCAAAGGATTCTTTGAGAATCTCTTCACTATTGTCTTTATCCTAGAACTATTTTCCCCATCAAGTTTGTACAACTCTAAGACGGAAGTTGCAGTAATAACGCTAACTAAACTTATTGTAGACGCAAAGAGTGCAGCTAATCTTTCTGATTCCCCTGTACCAAAAGCAAACACCACAAAGGGTATACCGAAGAATGCAAGGCTGCCAAAAACAGTTGCTACTATCAATAAATACAAAGTTTTTTTATCTTTGACTATTTTCAATAAGAAAATAAAAACTAGTAAACCAAGTGCAATGAATATGGGTGCCACTCCGGCAATTACATATTCCAATACCTCTCTTGAAAATTCTACCTCATAGATATTTATAAAAAACAGTGCTGGAAGGGCAAAATAGTATATGTAAGAACTTAAGACTCTCTCGTCTCCATGCTTCAAAATACCATATCTTCTAGATAGATAACCAAGGGCAATTAAAAGCAGAATTGGAATTGAAGTTCTTAAAATAACGCTCAAGATAATCCTCTTGACTTCTCATTTATTGGATTTCGTTTAAAATCCTTTGTATTTTATTTTAAAAACTTTTAAATCCAATAGAATAAATTCATTACTATCATGAGCAATGACTTGTACCTTAAAAAAAATTTCCCAGAAGAGCCTGGCGTTTATGTAATGAAAGACTCTAAGGGAAATATACTCTACGTTGGAAAGGCAAAATCTCTAAAGAAGAGACTAGCTTCATACTTCCAAAAAAATATACCAGATAGGGTTTCATTCCTCATGAGCAGGGTAGAGGACATAGAATATGTTGCTACGGATACTGAGACAGAGGCACTCTTACTTGAGTATAATTTCATTAAAAAATACAAGCCGAGGTACAACATCCATTTCAGAGATGATAAGAAGTACCCATATATCAAAATAACAAATGAAGATTTCCCGAGGATAATTGTTTCTAGAAAGATTGAGGAAGATGGGGCATATTATTTTGGCCCTTATTCTGATGTTGGATCTGCAAGGAGAATGCTTGCACTAGCAAGAAACATATTCAAATTAAGAAGCTGTAAAAAAATGAATAAAATTCCTTGCCTTAATTTTTACATTAAAAGATGTACCGCCCCCTGCACTAATCCAAATTCTAAGGGAGATTATAATAACAGAGTAACTGAATTATTGATGTTCTTTGAAAATAGGGGGGAAGAGTTAATATCAAAACTAACAAGCGAGATGAGCGCCTATTCAAATGATCAAGAGTATGAAAAGGCCCTAGGTATAAGAGATAAAATAGACGCTATCCGAAAGTCAATGGAACAACAGAAGATCTTCCTTGACACACCGATAAATAAGGATATTATAGGATTCTACGATAAAGAATCGATATGCATCTGTGTAGTAATAGTTAGGGGCGGAGTCCTAACTGGAACTAAAAACTATCCTATAGATGAGGCTTTGTTTGAAAAGGAAGATACTTTGTCATCATTCCTAAAGCAGCATTATAGAGAAGAATTCCTGCCGAACAAGATTATACTGCCTTTTGACATCCCGGATAGAAAAGAGATTCAAGCCTTTTTATCGGATGGTAAATCCGATTTAATAATAACTCCTGCAATATCGCCAAGGGAAAAAGAGGAAGTCCTACTTGCAACAAAAAATGCTGAGCTCTATTTATCTTCAAAAAAGAAATCACCATTGGAAGGCCTTATGATGTCTCTTGGCCTTGAAGATCTCCCACGAAGGATTGAAGGTTACGATATTTCAAATATAGGTCCAGAAATAAAGGTAGGATCTCAAGTAACTTTTATTGACGGCAAACCATCAAAGGAAAATTACAGGATATACAAAGTAAAAACTGTTTCGGGCCAAGATGACATATCTTCACTTAGAGAGGTATTAAGCAGGCGCTTTAAGCATCAGGAATCACTGCCAGATCTGATATTGATTGACGGTGGGAAAGGCCATTTGAATACGGCTCTATCTGTACTGGAATCATTTAGTCTTGAGATACCAACAGTGGCTCTTGCAAAACAAGAAGAAGATCTATACCTTGAAGACGACCTTAATCCATATATGGATACTGAATCAAAAAATCTATTAATTAAGATAAGAGATGAAGCGCACAGGTTTGCTATAAAGAATCTAAGGAACATGAAAAGGAAGGCGTCTGTTCGCTCACCGCTAGATGACATAATTGGTCTTGGGTCAAAGAGGAAAGCAAAGCTACTTGAGAGATTTGGAACTATTGAGAATCTAAAGAAAGCAAAAATTGAAGAGATTGATGAAGTTATTAAAAATCACCCTCTTTCAGAAGGGATATTTAATTTTCTTAGGACACTTAAGTAAGATTATCGGTAGACGAAAATGGAAACCCAAAACAAAAACTATATATATGACACGCTTAAATTATGGATATGGATTCTGATTTCACCGAGCTTTTAAAAAATGCAAAGAACAAAATTATTCAATCCAAAGATTCTAAAATAAAGATTATTTCTCATATAGATGCGGACGGTATTTCTTCTGCATCAATCCTGTCCCTTGCTTTGGACAGGCTTAAGATTAATCATGATGTCCATTTTACATCTCTTGATGGAATGCCATCTTCCCAATTAGGTGACCTCACAATATTTCTTGATATGGGAAGTGGGCAGATAGACTATCTCATGTCGGAATATGGAGACAAACAGATAATAATCGTAGACCACCACCAAGGGGAATATCCAAAAACTCCTTTCTTGGAAGTTAATCCTAACAAGTTTGGATACAGCGGCTCAGAAGAAGTTAGTGGTTCTGGCTTATCCTATCTTCTATCCTTGGAACTTGATAGCAAAAATAAAGACCTCTCTTCAATTGCAATAGTTGGTGCCGTTGGGGATATGCAAGGTTCTTGGGGAGGGCTAAAAGGACTAAATAGAGATATACTCCTAGATAGTATAGAAACAGGTTTAGTCAAAGCTCAGGAAGATTTACTATTATATGGCAGATCAACAAGACCAATTTACAAATCACTCCAGTACTTTTCTGACCCGCCAATCCCAGGAGTTACAGGAAGCGATTCTAATGCGATGGCACTTCTAAATAGCTTGGGGATCCCTTGCTATGAAGGGGACTGGAGAACAGTGTCTGATATGACCTCTGATGAGAAGAAAAAACTTGCAACAGAGATCATAAGAAAAACAATAATGGCCGTTCCACAGGAATATATTTCATTTATCCCTCAGATGATTATGGGTGAATCTTATTCACTTCTAAATGAGGAGGAGAGAAGCCCGCTAAGGGATGCTTCTGAATTTGCAACATGCCTCAATGCATGCGGAAAGAACGGTAGACCAGAAGTAGGGTTCTATGTATGTAAGGGTAACAGGGGCGTTTATTATGATATACTACTTGGACTACTTAGAAAGCACAGACAGAATATTGCAAGAAGCATGAACTTAGTTGAGAGTAGAGGCGTAGTAATGAAGGAGAAGTTTCAGTACTTTGATGGAAGTGGAATTAATGATACAATTGTTGGCACGGTGGCAAGTTTAGTTCTTGGAAACAGAGATACAGATCCTTTTTTACCGATAGTTGCCTTTACAACGCTGGCAAATGACCCAAATGTTTATAAAATCTCTGCACGCTGCTCAAGATTGTTGGTGCTTAAAGGTCTAAATTTAGGGAAAGAGATAAAGAAAAGCGCAGAATCTGTAGGTGGCAAAGGAGGAGGTCACCCACCTGCATGCGGGGCATATGTACCAATTGAAAAATTAACAGAATTTTTAAATATATTTGAAGAGAATATAGCAACGTGTATCTAGAGTGTTTTTATGAGTAGTTTTAATGTTTCTGAGAGTCTTATCCTTCCAAAAGAGAGAATTTTTTTGAATCCCTCTGACGATTTTTACATTAACTATCTAAAGCCATATTATGTTGTTACAAAAGACGGCCAGTATCTTTTTGCATCTACACAAAAAGGTAGAAGGCCCGATAAAGTTTACTACATGGTTCCAAAAGGCTACAAGCTTGGGGCTGGTCAAAAAGGCTTTGATATTGATGTTGGGAAAGAAATCTATAAGATAATAATGGAATATTTGAGAGAAATCCCTCAAGTCCTAGTAGCGGATGGTGTTCAGGGAGAAAATGGCTATGAAGTTGGGATAAGGTCTGTTGTAAGTGTAGAAAATCCCCATAGTGCATATATCTCCTGGATGGGAAAGATGATGGTATTCCCTCCAAAGGAAGAAGTTAAACCAAGTTGCTATAATTTCATAATACCTGAAAAACTTCCTGAAAAATACACTAGCCAGATGAAAAAGGTCTGGCCTGACTATAATGAGAACGAGCCACTGTCTCTTTACGATTTTACCGAGATGGAAAATGACATCAGGCGTGTTATAAATCTTGGAATTGACTATTTTGGCGGGGCTTTCAAAAAACCCAATCTGACTATGGTATGGAACAAGGGAGAATCCGACAATATGATCTCCTTCCATGCAGGACTTTCAGAGAGCTCTGTAATTATTGGGTTAAGCGGCACAGGAAAGACTACACTAACAGTTGGCCCATATCTTGAACAGGATGATGCAGTTTTGGGAAAAGTAATTACAAAGGATGATAAAATTGTTGATGTAAAGTTAGTTGGCCTTGAAGCCGCAAGCTTTGCAAAATCTGAAGGACTTTCTGAAAAAAGCCCAGAGTACCCAGGTTTGATGAAATCAAAGGATAGAAAGCATATAGTTTTAGCGATGAACATTGATTGTGAAGGCGTAGATTACGTTAAGAAAAACATCAATGGATATGATGTTGAAATACCAGTATCTTCTGGTGACATAGGTTCATTACTATGCAAGAGTTATGAAAAGAGTAGAACGACAAATGGCAGATTTATTTTTCTCTTCAGCGATTTGAACTCGTCTTGGGCTAAGACAGACAAATACTTAAGAAACTTTGTTTTGAGTTTTAAAAGATATGACATTTTCAATCCAGTCATAAAAGTTACTAATCCTCTAATGGCCGTTGCATTTGATAGCGGCTGTGAGAGTATAATTACTTCAGCAGTATCCGGCAAGGTTCCTGGAACTAGAGTAAGGTCTTATTCTGCTACTGACTTTATGGCAAGAGAGCAGGCTGAGCAGGCCGTACTAAAAAAGAAAGTTTTTACTGATATGGGGCTTGGTCAAGATGGAAAAATCAACTTCTTGATAATTAATACTGGTTTTGTTGGGGAATTTGATCTTAGTGGAAAATCAATAGGTGGAGAAAAAATAACAGTTTCTGATTCAAAGACGCTGCTTAGACTTTGTACCCATGGACTTATTAAAAACTGGATAAAGGATCCTGCCTATGGTTATTTGGTTCCATCACCTAAAGAGCTAAGTGAAGTTCACGGAATGAAAAACTTTGGCGAGAGATTTAATCCCCTCAATTACTACTCCCCCCACGATTACGTAGAATTTGTTAAGATTGATATTAAGGAAAGAAAAGATTTCCTCCACAAGATATTTGCATCTCAAAGGAACTATAAGAATCTAGAAGATTTCATTGGTGTCTGGGATGAAATTGTATTGCCATCCGCCAAAGAAATCAAAAGATTCTATGGCACATATTATTCATGAACACCGAAAAGCTTTAAAATAAGTTCATTTAACTTCATGTAGCCCGGCGTGGCCTAGTCTGGTTAGGGCAGTGGACTGTAGATCCACGGATCGCTGGTTCAAATCCGGCCGCCGGGACTTTTTTTCAATTAGAAATCCCTTGGATGTATTTATGTTATTTCTAATTATACTAATATCACTAATCTTATAATTTTAATTATGCTAAACTAATTCAAAAAGAGAAAAACAGAATTTCTCTAGTATAGTAATAAATATAAAGTAACAAAATGTTTTTTATTCTAAATGGTAAAGAAGAAAGACATAACGAAAAAAACGAAAGACCTATCAAAAGAAACTATCAAAGAAGTAACAAAAGATATACCTCTACTTAAATATCTCACAAAAGCTCATGATAATATAAAAGAAAAAGAACTTTTTAATAAACATGACAAACTTATGCGAAGTAAGCTTAACAAAATATTAGATTCTTTAGAAAATGGCGAATTTCAAAAAGAGGAAGGTACTATCCCCAAATATATAAAAAATATGGATGAAGACTTTTGTAAATATTTTTATTTATTAAAATCAAGTCATGAATTTTTTATTAATAAAGGTTATGATCCAATTATTAAAATAGAAGATTGGATAGAAATTAACAAACTAAGTCAATATAAATATTCTGATTTAGATTATAATAAATTAGTAGAATTTTTTCAAAATAAAGCATTATTCTTTAGGAAAGTACATGAGTTAAACGAGTTAATGAAAAAATATATGGCCGATGTTGTATATACTCAAAAAAATTACATAGAAATAAATAATTCAAAGATTAGTAAATGCAGTTTTATGTTTATAAATTCAGATTATTCATTCAGTTATTGGTACAATATAAATGAATTTTATTTTGACTTAAAAAACAGGGAGCTTTTCCGGAAAATATTTGATAATAAGCCTTTGGATATTGAACTTGAAGAAATAGATAAAGATGTCGATGGTTTTTTTATGGACTTCATAGGATTTACAGAAGAGCTATTTCAACATCAAGTAAGCCTGAAAGAAAGAAAGGAATTTTATTCTTATTATCTTAATGAACGAGCATCTGAATATAAAATTTCCGAGAAATACGCTTTCAAGGGGGTTATATTCCCTCAAAACTTTGTAAAGGACGTTTATTCAGGTAAAATCTTCCAAGAATATAATCTTGAATATGATGAAGAAATATTTGGCAGTGAATATTGTAAGCTATTTCAAAAATTTGCTATTGTATTTTTAACGAATGACATTAGATATTTTGACCTAAATAAATTCATTAATAATATTGAAACACAAATGTCAAGTTGGCAAATTCCAACTAATTTTGAAATATATGATTTTCTAATGAAAATCCATAAAGAAAAAGATATTCCAAATAATTTCTCTAATATTATTTATTTTTTTGCAAATATGTTCAATGAACTTATATATACGTTTACTATTAAATCTCCAAACTCTAATTTCTTTTTGATTAAATCTAATTTTGATATGGAAGAACAAGAAGGTAAAAAATTAATTGAAGCTTATTTAACAAAAATTGATTAATCTATCCTTAGATATTTATATGTCCAAAGCATTCTTAATAATTACAAGTACCATAGCTCTTAATGTAAGATCTGTATACATAGCCAGTTCTTCAAGCCAATCCTTTCCTATAGCTTCACTGACATGAGGATATTTTTCCAAATTTTGTTTGAGAATAAGTTTTAAGAAAGTATATCTTTCTTTTTCGTTAATTAAAATAGATTCCATGTTATTTCCTAGAATGAGTATATTCCATTTTTTCATAAATGTGGCAATCAATTCAAAGAATGAACTAATATTAGCTTCCCTCTTTTTTAAATACAAATATAATAATTTCATCCTCAATGTCTTTTTTAGCCTCCTAAATATATTTTTCAAATTCTGAAGACTCTATTTCTTCTCTTCGGATTTTACTAAAATTATAAATACAAAATATTATTAATCAGGATATGCTTGTTAATTTATGGAATCTCTTGAAATACTCCATAATTTATGTTTACATAAAGATGACGATGGAATTAAAAAATATCTTGAAGATAAATCAGATGATGAATTATTGGGAATTCTTGATTCAATAGTTAAAGAAAGTATATTTTTTTATAAAATTGCCCTTATCCATCTTATTGATAGATTATATTCAACGAATGATTCTTTTATAAAAATTCTAATCGAACTCATTGAAGAAAATATATGTGACTATATGATAAATAGAATTATCAATCCCATTAAGGTAATTGCACTAAGAAACTATGAGATAACTTGTGAAATTATAAAAAAGATGCAAAATATGGGAAGAAGTCCAGGAGTATGTTCGGGCATTATAACTTCTATGCTACTTGGAGAAGGAATTCTAGATAAAGAAGTTACGACTAACTTGGTATCAGAAGATTGTATTCTACAGAGAAATTCTTTAGTTGCAATATGTAGTTCTGATTTAGACAAATTCAAAATATTCTTTCCTAATATTATTGATAATGTAGAGAATGTACATCAAGAAAATAAAGACATCTTAATTTATTGTTTAGTTAAAGGAATCAATTTATTAAATGATGAATCTGCTTTGATTGTTCTACAAAAAGAAATTGAAAATGCAGATTGTAATACTGCCCTCTCTTTTATTAATTATATTCGATTCAGAGAAGGATTTCCTATTGAGCTAATAAAAAAAGCTGTAATTATAATTGAAAGGGAATACAAAAATCATCCTTTCATTGATGACGCTCTTGGACTTATCTATAAAGGGGATTCTAAATTTGTCGTGGATCGATTACGAACAAGATTAAATGAAAAATCAAGGTATACCCTTGCAAATGAAATGCTAAAATTAAAAATAAAGGAAGTCGGCGTAACTCCTGTTATTAGAATGTTTGAGGAAGAAATCGACAAAAACAATTCTAGGATGATTTACTTTGGAGAAAGGGAACTAAATGATTTTTTAGGTTCAGGACAAGATTCAATAGAATGGTGTGAAAAA
Source organism: Methanofastidiosum sp. (assembly GCA_013178285.1). Classification (NCBI taxonomy): domain Archaea; kingdom Methanobacteriati; phylum Methanobacteriota; class Candidatus Methanofastidiosia; order Candidatus Methanofastidiosales; family Candidatus Methanofastidiosaceae; genus Candidatus Methanofastidiosum; species Methanofastidiosum sp. The sequence goes on along the minus strand of JABLXD010000011.1, from coordinate 20,270 downwards.
TGGAAAGGGGACGAGAGAAAAGAAAGTGTTGTCCTTAGGCTTTTACAGGATATTTTAACAGATTTAATAAATTATAATCCTTCAGATATAAGAAATAGGGCAATATCCCTAGTTAGAGAATTTGGAGTAAATAAAGGCTTGGATTATGAAGATATAACAAAGAATATAAATCTTGGAAAGGATCACAATGAAGGGGCAAAATATAAAGAAGACACTTTGAAAGCACTTGAAGTCATTAATCACATCTTATATCCTCTCCCGAGAATCAACGTTGACACTCTGAAAAAAAATTTGGAAAAATATCCTTATATTTGTAAAGCTATAGGAAAGGATTGGCTCATAAGAAATGCAACTTCAAAAAAACCGCACTTATTAGCCCACATTTATAGTAGTGAATCAAAGAATAATGTATATCAACTCTATTGGGAACGAGTATTTAAGATTCTGGATAGGTATAAAATTGAGATAAATATAAAAAAATTACAGGATATAGAAAATGCAAGATTTATTCTTGCTGAAGCAGAGGTATTTTCTAGATTGGCACCAACTTTTAAAATTAATAAAGAGCCTGACATCAAAGAGTTTGGGCGCAGTAAGCTTGAAGCCAAAATAGAATATAATGGGCAGTCAGCTTTGATTGAAGTTGCAACAGTTGAAGAATTACTTGAGTTCAAAGTTTCAGGTCAAATAAGTTGCATTCCTGGAAGAAAAACTAAAAATATCTTAATGGGAAAATTTAGAAAACAACTAAAAAATGGAAAAGTAGACCCCGGGATTCCAGTTATTTTCATATTGTGTTTAGGTGCAGATAAAGACTTTTTAGATGTAGAAAGTGCAATTTATGGCATACTCAAAGCAAATTTTGTTACAAATGCTGAAACATTAGAGGTTGTGGAAGAAGGCCTAAAGAGAGAAGAAGGGTCTTTTTATAAAGAAGAACATAGTGACATAGTGACAGCAGTTGCTGCATATACAAGAGATTATTATAAAAGTGATTCCCTAGTAGGAAGAATATTCTTTCCCCCTAATTATATTATTTCAAAGAATCCTATAGGTAGAGAATTCAGACTTAGATTAAGAGATGCATTATTTGGAAAAAGTGAGAATAGTGATTGGCAATCACTTACGAAGATCAAAGGAATTAACAAAGAAATGGCTAGAATACTGCATGCACAAGGAATTGAAGATATAGAAGAACTTGCTATATCTAAAGCCGAAGACTTTTCGATAGAGGGATATGGCACTGACGAAATTAAAGAGTTTCAAAAAGAGGCTATGAGAGTAATACAAGCAATTTCAAGAGGTTCAATAAGATATCTTAAAGGAATTGATAAGCATACGTATGACGTATTAGTTAATAAAAAAATATATCTAATTAGTAAACTATTAGAATTAAAAGAAAAACCTGAAAATATTGATTCTGATATATGGATCCAAATTATAGAAGACGCAGAAAGAATAACTAGAAATTATGAAAACAAATAAATATAAAGAAAAATAAAATACTGTTTTTCTTTTTTAATTTATAATAAGTAAGTTCCCGCATCTGCTCTCAGTTCAAGATTAGAATTGAAAGTTTAACAAGCCCTAGCATCTTCTTGAATTCTTCAAGTGTCTGTGAGTATCTTCGAAACTTCTAAGAATTTTCCCATTGTATTTACTTTCTTTTTTGATTAAGAGGAGTTTATCTTCATCTAAAATTTACCCTATGTTTGAGAATTTATATAGTTTCATAGATTCAATGAAACAAATCTTTATATTTCCATAGACTTTTACTAATCCATGTTTCATTTTGAATCACGTTTAAAAATTCTAATCATTTTATCCTTATCTGCAATTTTATCCTTCTCGCTCTGGTTTAGTGCTAATGCGGTAATCCCCCAACTAACAGAATATTTTAACCTTACAACTTCTCAAAAAAGTTTACTAAGTATAATAGTAACAATAGGATTCATAGTCGGCGCTCTTACCTATGCAGTTCTTAACTTGCCGGATGTATTCAAAACAAAAAACGTGTTTGCAGCATCAGCAGCTCTTGGTGGCCTAACAAGTTTTATAGTAGCTTTCTTTGTTGAATCTTTTTCACTGCTACTTGTGCTTAGATTTTTTACAGGATTTTTCTTGGCAGGAGTATACCCTCCAGGAATGAAACTAGCTTCTTCTTGGTTTCAAAAGAAAAGAGGATTTGCAGTTGGATGTATGGGCGCTTCACTAGCCCTAGGCTCCGGGATGCCCTACCTTTTTAATCTAACAGGCATACCTGAATGGCGAATCTTGATTAGTTTTTCTGGTCTTGCTTCTTTGGTAAGTGCCATACTAGTTTTTGTGTTTGTAAATGAAGGGCCTTACACTGCAGGAACAATAAAGTTCAGAATAGAAAATTTGAGGGATATACTAAAAAATCAAAAATTAAAACTGGTAAACTATGGGTATTTTGGCCACATGTGGGAACTATATGCAATGTGGGCATGGATCCCAATTTTCTTAAGGGAATCCTATCTTAAATCTGGAGCAAATGATAATTCAATTTTATTCTTTTCACTAATCACCTTCCTAATCTTTCTCTTTGGCTCTTTGACAACATTCTTTGGTGGTTTCATTGCTGATAAGATTGGGAAGCCCCAGTTTAACATTCTAATGCTTTCAATAAGCGGTTTCTGTTCTCTAATAATTGGATTTACTTTTGGAGTCAATAACATTGCAATGATTATTATTGCTTTGATCTGGGGAATGAGTGTAGTTGCAGATAGCCCTCAGTATTCGGGTATGGCTACAGAAGTAGGGGATAAAAAATATATGGGGACTGCAGTTACGATACAGCTTGCAATTGGATTTTTCATATCAATCATCTCAATTAAACTAATACCAATAGTTGTTGATATTGTTAGCTGGAAGTATGCTTTTTCAATATTATTTTTAGGACCGCTCTTAGGATTGCTCTCATTGAATAAGCTACGAAGAATAAAAAGTTAAACTTAAAAATATCCAAAATCAAATAAATAAAGGGATGAAATGAAAAAAATAATTTTAATTTCTACTCTTATCTTAACATCTCTTTTAATTGGCTGCATAGCTCAGACTCCAGAAGGGGTAATTATCAAAGATAAAGAGATACCTGGATGCACACCAGATTTAGCAATTACAACAGTCAAGTGGGAATCAGATAAGTTAATTGTATCTGGAGAAGCAATTAATAATTGTGGCAAAGATGCAACTGACTTTTCAATAAAAGGGCAGTACTACGCAAAGGACGGGAAGGAACTAGGTATCGATAGAGTTATCGTGAAAGAAGTAAATGATAAAGCAAAAAAAAGCTTCACAATATCTTTCCCTGACCCAGAAAAGAGAGTCTCAAGATATGAACTTAGCATAGATCGTATTTACTGGAAACAGTAAAATATTTTTTTATTTAGAAATACTTTTATAGTCACATTGGATAGTATCTCTAATGGAAGAGATTTTTACAAATGTTTTTATTGATGGTGACAAGCTTTTCACAAAAAATCTTACTAGAGGGGAGAGAGTATACGGTGAAAAGTTAATTGACTTCAAAGGAAAGGAGCTAAGAGAGTGGAATCCGAGAAGGTCAAAACTTGCAGCTACAATAATGAAAGGATACAGGGATCTGCCTTTCAAAAAAGATTCAAAAATATTATACCTTGGCGCAGCAACAGGGACTACTGTTTCCCATATCTCAGACATTGTAGAAAATGGAAAAATATTCTCTGTTGAGATATCTGAGAGGAGTATGAGACAGTTTCTCAATATCAGTGAAGTCCGAGACAATATCTACCCAATACTTGAAGACGCCTCAAGCCCACATCTTTACTCAGGTTTGATTGAGCAAGTTGATTTTATATACCAGGATGTTGCCCAAAAACACCAGAGAGAGATACTGGTAAAGAATTCAGTGTATCTAAAAAAGGGCGGAACAGTCTTCTATTGTGTTAAGGCAAGAAGCATTGATTCTGCTAAGCCGCCAGAAGAAATCTTCAAAGAAGAAATAAAGCAGCTTGAAAAAAAATTTGATATTATAGAAACTATTGATCTTTCACCATATGAAAAAGACCACATTATTATTATTGCAACTTTAAGGTGATTTATTTGGAAAAGGTAAAACTTAGATTAAAATTGTTAGTATCATACTTAGAAAATGGAGACTTGAAAAAAGCAAGAGAAAACTATCTTCAGATTGCTGAACATTTAGGAGACACAGAATTCAATAAAGGTTACGCAAAGGCCATAAACGGTATTGTAACCTCAATGGAAAAAAATGACAGAGATTCAATTATCTGCAGAGCAGCCTCAAAAGAGATTGACAAAAGAGATCTAAAAAAGCTACTTCTAGAATCTACAAAAAGGGCAACAGATGCCTTTAGAACTGAAGAAGAAAAAGGTTTTGAAACAGCCTGGGTAGATGTCCTCTCAATTTACGTTGAAAGGGCCGGGGCTTAGAACTTTATCAAAAGTAACTTTGCTTTTTCTTCAATATAATAAATCCTCTTTAGTAATTTATTCTTTTCTTCCCTGTCGTTATCACTTCTAAAGTTAGTCCTTTCAAGTTCTGTCCTTAACTTGGATAGTTTCAAAACTTCCTTAAAACTATCCTTCTTGTCAAGATTTTCAGAAAGAAGCCTTTGCTCAATTGACTTGATACTCTCGCTAAATCTTTTTATTGCAATAGCATCTTCTCTTTTTCTTTCTTCAGAGAATTTTTGTTCAAATGTATCTAAGTCGGAATATATATCCTGAAACTTCTCTGTTATTTTCCTACCTTCCGCTGTAAGTCTAATGAATCTTATTCGCCCTTCCTTATAGGATTCAACTAGCCCAACTTCTTCAAGTTCTTTTAATATATTAAAAACGTGTGGATATATGGAGCCAACTTCCTCGGCAATCACTTTTGGGTACCTAGGTTTTTCTTCTTCAAGCATGCTAAGCAAGATCTCGACTGTTTTTCTATTGAAAAAAAGCTCCTTTAAATCATTCATAACGACTATTTTAACTCTAACTTTAAAATTATTTGCTTTTGATTAAGCTAAAAAGAAATCATGCCACCTTCAAGTAGCAAAATATTTAAATCAATAATTAAAAATAGCCTACGGGATAAGATGAGTCTTATAGATAGAAAAGGGCCACACGTTTGTGTTAATTGCGATAATCTTATTCAAAAGGATGATGAAAAAGAGATAGGCATATGCTCAATCGCAGCTTCCACAAAGACGACCTTTAAAAAGTACTACCAGAAATGCGATGAAAGATCAGCGCTCACTGGAGAACTCTGGATATATATTGATGGCGAAGATTGGGGTTAATTTTTTACTTCAATATTGTATTAATATTTTATTAATTCTTAAATACTACAGATTTTAATAGATTTAAAAAGAAGGAGTAGCCGGGGGCGGATTCGAACCACCGTCTCAAGGTCCAGAGCCTCGAAGGATTGACCACTACCCTACCCGGCTGTTAGAATCAAAAGATTAATCTCTATTAATAAGTTTTTCTGTTTCTCTGATATATGCCAAACTATCTTTTTCTAAAAGAGCCCTTACAGAAAAATCACTAAAAAGTTCATTGAACCTTCTTTTTAATGATCTTAAAACGTAGTCATCGTAGTACATATCACATTTTGTTTCAATATTATAAAGGAGAAGATATTCTGGGGGAAAAGGTATTGTACTGATGACTATATCGCCATTTAAAGAAGAGACGATATCCTCTTCAGTTAGATCCCCTGTGGCATATTCGACTATAGAACCAACAATCCTCCTAATCATCTGCCATAAAAATCCATTACCTTTAAATTCAAGAATAAAAACTGGGCCTTCCTTTCTATAACTTGTTTCGATAGTCCTTTTTGTTTCATCAATTCCATTGTACTTTGAAAATGAAAAGAAGTCATGATTTCCATTAAAAAAAGATAATCCTTTTGATACGAGAGTTTCATCATAGTTTTTGTCAAAAAGATAATATCTATAAGTTTTAGTAAAGGGAAACTTAACCTCCCTATTTGTTTTACCATATACCCAGATATCTTCAAGTGAATGGGTCAATTTTCTTATGTTTATATCGTCTTCAACTTCTAACCTTAAAATATTTGAAAGTGCGGATACACCTCTATCAGTTCTAGATAGAAAGCCATAGTTAATTGCATTTATACCATCATTTTTCAGAGTTTGAATTATGTCCCCTTCAACTGTTCTAACGTCGGGCTGGGATTGTGAGCCATAAAACTCTCTCCCATTGTATGCTACTTTCAAATAAACCATTAAATATAAATTATAAAAAAAATATAAAAGTGTTTTTATAAGATTTCAATAATAAAGTTCTTGTCCTTTATGATATTTACTTTCATACCTTTTTTGAAGAATTCACGCTCTACTCTTTCAACATAGTCCCTATCGAGCTCAAATCCATCGACTGTGATCTTTCCATTTTCTTCAAGACTTGATATATTATCTCTCAAAAGAGTCTTTACTTTTTGGACGTCCTTCCCAAACTTTGGCCCTATAATATCATATCGTGGTATGACTTCGATTATCTTCTCGTCAATATCTGGCTTTCCACTCTTAAGTTCTAGATTTGAAACGTTCATAGACTTTGAAATGTCCTCTGAGAGTTCTTCAATATTCTTTTCAGTGTAAACTACCGCCGCATTTAGGGGTGCATTTAATGGCATCTTAAGGTCAGATTTGTACCTTCTTATTGCAACAGTTATGTCCTTTAGAATTTCTCCTTTTTCGAAAGCCTCTTTATCGTAGAATTCAAATGAGGGATACTCTGTGAGGTGAATGCTGTTTATTCCTTCATCACTAAAGATTTCATTGTATATCTCCTCAGTTATATGCGGTATGTATGGTGAAATCAATCCGATTAGATTTCTAAGCAGGGTCTTTAAAGTAAATGCTGCCTCGTCTTTTTTCACGTTATTATACAATCTGTATTTGACTACCTCAATATAATTATCAGCAACTTCATGCCACAAGAATGTTCTTATTTCCTTTAAAACTAGAGCAAAACTATAGTCATCAAGCTCCTTTCTTGATAACTTGATTAGCTCAGATAGCTTTGATAAAATCCATTTATCAGATACTGTAAGTGAATCAAGATCAATGTTTTTGGTGTTTGCATCAGATATATTCATCTCAATAAATCTTGAAACGTTCCAGAGTTTAGTTAAAAATCTGTTACCATGCTCTATTTCTTTCCAGGTGAATGGGAAGTCTTCTCCCTTGGATGCAAGAAGCGCCCACTGTCTCAATGCGTCAGCACAGTACTTACTAAGGGGTTCATCAGGCTCGATAACATTTCCTAATGATTTACTCATCTTTCTTCCATCTGGGCCTGCTACCATCCCATGTATTAATGTCTCGTTCCAGGGATTTTCTCCTGTGATCAGATTACACCTAAATAAAGTGTAAAATAGCCATGTTCTAATAATTTCATATCCCTGGGGCCTTATAGTTGAAGGATAAGTTTTACTGAAAAACTTCTCGTCATTATTATACTTTGAAATTGCAAGAGGTGTTGCAGATGAATCTACCCAGCAGTCACATACATCTGATTCCCCTATAAATTCATTGGAGCCGCATTTACATTTTTCTTTTGGCGTATCAAATCTTGGATCAACTGGTAGCCACTCTTCTTTTGCAGGCATTAGCTCCCCACATTTTTTACATTTCCAGAAAGGAATTGGGGTTCCAAAGACTCTCTGTCTGGATATGATCCAGTCCCAGTCCATTGAGTCTGTCCAGTCATAGAACCTATCGTACATGTATTGTGGGTTCCAGGATATTTTCTTTCCATTTTCAATAAGCATGTCCTTGTAGTCCCTTACATTGATAAAGTACTGCTCCATAGGTAAAAGCTCAATTGGGGATTTGCATGAACCTCTTTCAACGTGAAGCAATACTCTGTGCTTCATTTTTTCTTCTTTAATGAGAAGCCCTAAATCATTTAACTCAGATACAATGACTTTCCTTGCTTCTTTAACTGGGAGGCCGTCATAATCCTTTCCGGCCTTTAGCCTTCCATCCTCAGTTATAGAAGTTATTACTTCAAGATTATACTTCTTCTGCCAAAGTATATCCTGTTCATCACCATAAGTACAACAATAAACTATTCCAGTTCCAAAAGACATATCGACTTCTTCATCTGATAATATTGGAACTTTTCTCTCAAATAGCGGAAGGACTACACTCTTGCCTTTAAACTTCTCATATCTTGGATCTTTTGGGTTAAAGAATACGCCAACACAAGAAGGCATTAGTTCTGGCCTTGTTGTGGCAATCTCAACATGCTCTTTTCCACCTTCAACTGGAAGTTTAAGATAATACAGTTTTCCATCTTTTTCCTCATACCCAACTTCTGCCTTTGCAAGAGCAGTCATGCATTTTGGACACCAGAGAATTGGGTGTTTTTCCCTAAATAGATGGCCTTTGTGATAAAAATCAATTAATGTCTTTTGAATGAGCTTAACATATTCAGGTTTCATTGTGAGATACATTCTTGACCAATCAGGGAAGTACCCAATATCGGTCATCTGTCTCCTCATTCTGTCAACACAATATGCAGTCCACTCTTTGCATTTTTCAATGAAAGCTTCTTTATCATCTTTTGAAATCTTAAACTCATGCTCGACTTTCAATTCAGTTGGAAGGCCGTGACAGTCAAATCCTTGTGGGCAGTAGACGTTGAATCCTCTCATTCTCTTGTATCTCTGAACAAAGTCAATCCATGTGAAATCCATTACATGACCCATATGGAGTGAACCGGACGTAAATGGCGGTGGCGTATCTAGAACATATACTTCGCCATTTTTGTCTGGATTGAATTTGAATATCTCTTTTTCAAGCCAATAATTCTGCCATTTCTTTTCAATCTTTTTACCGTCGTAATCTTTATCCAACATTATTTCACCGTCTCTTGGTAGCTAAGTTGCCCATTCATATAAATCTTTAATCCTTCATCGGCAATAAAAGTTTTAATACCTGTGCTTTCTTGTATATAGCGCCTTTCTTCTTCTGCACCTTTTAAATGCATCTTGTAACCAATATGGGTGATAACTGCCACTTCTGGATTTACCTTTTTTACGATATTTTTTGCATCGTCAGTTGTAAGATGAAATGGGATTCTATCTCCATTTGGTCTTGTGACGTTAAGAATCATTACACGAGACCCAATGTACTGATCTTCCATTCCATTAAAATACTCAGTATCGGAAGTATATGAAATGGCGCCTGAATCTGTAAAGATTTTATATCCAATCGCAAATGGGTCTGAATGCTTTGCTTTCAATGCTTGGATCTTCTGCCCCTTGATATCAATATTTTCCCCAGCAGAGAGAGATATGACAGCTTTCAAATTTTTTCTGTAATATGGAAAAATAATCGAAGCAAACTCATCCCTTCCCTCAATGACGCTTTTGCTGCCAACTACAAAACCTTCTTTTTTCAACATGCCCCCAGTCATGCTCTCAACCATTATAGGAACATCATTAAAATGATCTGTATGGCAGTGGGAGATTAAAAGAGCCTCGGTCTTTCTTGGGTCAAGCCCATTTTGGATTGCCCTTAGATGTGCCCCAGGTCCTGGATCTACGTGAATCTTTATCCTATCTTCAACATAGAATCCTCCTGTTCCTCGTTTTTGAGTAATGGTCATGAATCTTCCTCCTCCACTACCCAAAAAAGTTATCCTTGCCATAACTACCTCTAAGTAACTTTTTTAAGAGTTCAATTTATTGAGTTTATAAAACTAATTAGTGGTAAGATGTTAGAAGCGTTAAAAGAAAGTAGAGGCGGCACAATTATTGAAATTGAAGTTGTTGCAAACTCCAGTGAATTTCACATTGAATACAATGAATGGAGCAAGAGAATAAGGCTAAAAATTACATCACCTGCAATAAAAGGCCAGGCAAACAAAGAAATTCTAGCCTATTTTAAAGGTATTTTTGGGAATGCCACTATCGTAAAAGGCGAGCATAATAAAAAGAAATCTATATTTGTTAATTCTACATTAGAAGAAGTTTCTAATAAATTATCTAAAATTTTAAAATAATCCAAAATTCGCTATAGCAAGACTTATAAAGAATTAATAACTAGTTATCAATAGGTGAAATTGGATGTCAGAAACGAAAGTCAAACATGCTGATGAAATATTTAAGTCATTTAAAATGCAAAGTGTTTCTGAGTTCTTTAAAAAGAATGCAGCAATGCTAGGATATACTGGTAAATTACGTTCATTAACAACACTTGTTCACGAAGGTGTTACAAATTCTCTTGACGCCTGCGAAGAAGCCAGGCTTTTCCCGGATATTTCCGTTTATATTAGTGAAATAGGGCCTGAGCATTATAGAGTCATAATGGAGGACAATGCTTCAGGAATCCCTTTAGATTATATACCTCACGTTTTTGGGAAGATGCTTGCAGGTAGCAAAGCCCATAGAAATATTCAATCACGAGGGCAGCAGGGGATTGGTGTTTCTGGTGCAGTCATGTACTCCCAAGTTACTACTGGAAAGCCAACTGAAGTTGTAACTTCTACTGGGGACAAGATCATTAACAAAGTTAATATCAAAATAGATGTTGAGAAGAATGCTGGAGAGATTCTATCACACGAAACTTTGAAGAATCCTGAAAAGTGGAGAGGGACAAGGATAAATCTCGAGGCAAAGAATCTTCAATATAACCGGTCAAAGTATGGCCCATACAGTTATCTTAAGATGACTGCCATTGCAAATCCTCACACAAGAATTCTTTTTGTTGAGCCAGATGGAACAAAGATATTATTTGATAGAAATGTCAGGGAAATCCCAAAACATCCTAAAGAGATGAAGCCACACCCTCACGGTTCATCAGCTGATGATATACTTTCCATGATTAAGAATTCTAGTGCTACAAGGGTAAGGACTTTTTTAGTTTCTGAGTTTACAAGGGTGTCAACTAAAAAGGTAGAAGAAATAGAACAGATTTCTGGCCTTGACCTTGATATTAATCCCAAGAAAGTAGACTGGGAGTATGCTGAAAAACTAGTCAGTGCAATAAAGCAGATCACTTTTATGGCCCCACCAACTGAGGGCCTTATCCCAATAGGCGCAGATTCTGTGAAACTTGGGCTTGAGGGAATTCTTGCACCTGAATTTGTACATACAGTTACAAGAAGTCCTCAGACATACCAAGGAGGTATAGCCTTTATCGTTGAAGCAGGTCTTGCCTATGGAGGTGGTGCCGGTAACAATGGACTTGATATTATAAGATACGCCAATAGAACCCCACTAATCTTTGATCAGGGAGGATGCTGTATCACAGAAGCTGCCAAATCAATTGAGTGGAAAAGGTATGGCGTAAAAGATGACAATGCACCACTTACAATATTCGTTAATCTTGTTTCTACACACATCCCGTACACATCTGCAGGTAAGCAGGCTATTGCAACTGAAGAGGAGATCTACAACGAGATAAGATTTGCACTTATGGAAGCAGGTAGATCTTTATCGAGATACCTATCAGGAAAAAGACGTGCCCATGAGAAGCTTACAAAGAAGAAGACTCTTCTAAGATATGTAATAGAAACATCCAATGCTCTTGGAAGCCTGATTAAAACAGATGATAACTCTAAGATAATCAAAGCTCTGACTGACATAGTTGAGAAAAAGTATGACTTTGAAGAAACAAATGGCAACGAAGAAGAATCTACGACATTATCTGAAGAAAACGGTGAGGAAGAGGTGATTGAAAATGGAGAATAAATCTCAAGACATTCCATCAACACTCGGTAAGTTTGGTGAGGAGCTTTATGGGCAGATAATGAGAGAAGAAAGCCCTTCGATAAAGATACCCCAAAGAGGTAAATCTAACGTATACTTTGATGACGAGGAGAAAGTTATACAGCTGGGAGATAAGTTCTCCAAGAGGCACTTCTTAAATGTTGCACATACAAAGAAGTTTATGCAGACTGTTCTTGTTGCTTCATACTGCAGAAGGCTTGTCGAAGAGAACAAGCACGCTGGTATAAGAGAGTTGTACTATGCCTTAAAGCATACAGTGGAAGGATCCAAAGAGAATACTTTTGATGACCAGATAGAATCTAATCCCATTATTGAAGACCTAGAAACAGCACTTGATATATTGAGAGAAGAATTGAATCTTACTGCAGATAGAAGAGGTTATATTTACGGAGATGTAGTCCTAAAAGATGGTGATGATGAGTTTAACGCCTCAAAACTTGGTAGAGGCGGATGGGCAGTTCCAGGTACTGTAGAAGATATAGAATTTTTGGACCTGAATGCCGAATATATTCTTGTTATCGAAACTGCTGCAATGTGTGATAGGCTTATTGAAGAAAAGTTTGCTCAGGGCAACAATGCACTGCTTGTGGCATGCCAAGGACAGGCTCCAAGAGGTATCAGAAGATTGATTAATAGACTACATACTGAAAAGAACTTACCTGTTTATGTGTTTACAGATGGCGATCCTTACGGATGGTACATCTACTCTACAATAAAGCAAGGTTCAATGAATCTAGCATACCTTTCTAGAAGACTTGGAGTCCCGGATGCAAAGTTTATAGGTATGACTATGGATGATATAGACGAGTACGGACTTCAAAAAGTTACTGAAAAGCTAAAGGACATGGACAAGAAAAGAATCAATGAGATAATGGAATACGAGTGGTTTAAACACAAAGACTGGCAGGAACAGATGAAAAAGTGTCTAAAGCTTGGGGTCAGGATAGAGCAGCAGGCTCTTGCAAATAAATCTCTAGAGTTTGTCGCCAAAGAATACTTGCCTCAGAAGATAGAAAATGAGGTATTTTTACCTTAAATAAAAAAATAAATTTATTTTTATTTTGATAAGATTTCTATCAGAAGCCTCATTCCTTCTCCGATTGCTTCACATTTCTCTTTTGTTAATCTTTGTGCAAGCCCATAGTTACCCTTGTCGTATGCATTCTGTGCCTCTTCACAAAGTTCGTCTGCTTTATCAAGTAGTTCTACAGCCCTAAGGTACCTTGGATCTCTATCAAGTCCTTTTTTCATTACCTCAATCTTTAGTTCTTCGATAATATCGTCAGGTCTGCAGCAAGTGTCATCTTCATCGAGCACATTCTGATTAGTAATCAAGTTTCTTGCTTCTTTGGCCAAATCCCTGCTATAACATAGATCGCATCTCTTCATGTATCCTTTTGTGATTATTCTTAGAGACTCTCTTGGATTTCCACCAGGATGCTTTAATATTTCTACTTGATCGTCATCAGATACAGGGAATCCATTTGGAGGTTGACCTTCTGTAATCGCATAATTTATGCTCTTGTTTTCATAACCGTTAAACTTTGCAGAGAAGGTTATAGTCTTACTTTCTCCAACATCTAATAGTCCAATGTTGTTCCATGTTATCGTAGTTGTCCCATCTCCATTAACTACAACTGCATCGGGCACTGGAGTAGCCAAATTAGCATATGTTAGTCCAACTGGTAACGTATCAATTACTGAAACAGGATCTAATAGTACCTCACCAGTATTTGTTATTACCAATGTGTACTGATTGGTAAATCCTGTCTTACCCCATGGTGGTTCAACTGATTTAACTATATTAATTGCTGGACCTTTTACCCCAACTGGAGAGTCATCTGAGTCTGTTACATCACCTATCGTTGAAGTACCTATGACTGTGGCATTATTAATGAAGGTTCCAGTTCTCCCTGGATCCACTGTTGCCTGGAATTGAACTACTATCACATCTGTTGGATTCATTGCACCTATATTGTTCCAAGTAAGAACTTCTGGTGACCCAACAATAGTATCTGGTTCTTGTGGTACGCCACCTACAATGCTATAACCAGGCCTATATGTGAGACCATCAGGTAAATAATCTATCAGTTTTACTGGATCTAAGGCCATTGCACCAGTATTTGTAATAGTGAGACTAAAGTATACAATTCCTCCAGGTGAGGGAACATTAATATCTGTATTTAGGGTGACCTTCTGCAAATCTGTCCCGGGTGAGATTACATTCCAATCGTCTGAAAGTGGGCCGTATTGTCTCCTTCATCGTTACCACTTGGTAGAGACCAGTACTCCGTATTTGTAACGGTATTGGTAAAGCTTCCTCCTTCTGGAGGGATTGTAGCGTCATACTCTAATGTTACTGACTGGTCTGGAGGTATTGATAGGTAAGTCCATTGAATTATATCCCCAATTACCATTGTAGTATCTGCTGTAGGTGAAGATGTAATTGATCCACCTACTAGAATTAGGCCTGAAGGTATTTGATCTTGAATTGTAACATCAAAGGCCGAGCTATTTCCAATATTTTCTACAGTAATTGTATAATGTACATTTTCTCCAGGCAATCCTTGAGTTTTATCTCCTTGCTTTTCAATTGTCAACTCTGGTTCAACGATTCTGACATCGTCTAAATCACTTATATTGTATGGTGCCAAATCTTGAATAAAACTTGTATTAGCATTATTTACTAGTATAACATCTGTAACATTATCGGGTAGAATGTTCTTGATTCTACCGGTGATTTTAATTAACACATTATTTGGCCCCAAGAAATTTCTATTTGATGCACCGAGCGGAGTTCCTAATTTCCAAGTAAGAACTTGTCCATTTTGATTAAACTGTTGAATTGTTCCTCCGTAAGTATCAGCATAAGTATGAGAAACATATTCAATTCCATCAGGTAAATGATCAACTATAGTTGTATTAGTGTAATTTGCACCTACCCCAGAATATACCACGGCCAAATCAAATACTACTTCTTCTCCTATTGTTGCTTTTTCTTTTTCTGACTCTTTAAATAGGCCTTGTATATTGATTATCCTTGCACTATCAGTTGCACTGCTGTATATGCATCCGTTGGAGCATTTGCCCACTGCAATAACTCCGTTTGTTCCTGTACCTGCATCAACTTTTAATCTAGCCGATAAAGTTGCCGACCATGTACCTCCTGATTGTGCAATTGGACCTGGTATCTGCCAAGTTATAGTATTGCCAACAACATTCGGCATTTCTCCATTTGTTCCATTTCCTGCGACTATTGGTGCTTCCCAATCAGCGCTTAACGTATCAATAACAGTCACATTGTAGGCTGGACTGTTACCTGTATTTGTAACAGTGATGGTCCAGCTTCCAGTACCTCCTGGCGGGACTGGTTGTATGGCAGGAGTCTTAGAGATAGATAAAATTGGTTTTAAAGGAGTAATTAGGCCGCTTGTATTTGTTACATTGAGTGAATTCCCACAACTATCTTGGTAATCTATTCTAACATTATTTGTTCCTGGCGTTACAGTTCCACAACTTAATCCATCATTTTTGACCCTAAATTGAAGTACTGTGTTTGTTCCGCTAGCTGTCATATTGCCGAGTGACCAAATAGGTTGGGAAAGATTAGACGGAGGATTTGGAATTGGATCAGGGCCAGAAATCATAGAATCAAATACAAATCCCGGAGGCAATGTAGATGTTACAAAAACATTGTAAGCTGTTGGGTATCCAGAATCATTCCTTAGTCTTATCGTTATGACTCCTTCACATGTAGTAAAAGTACCAATAGTTTGAGACCTAACAAAGTTTGGCCTAGTCCTTAAAGAACGGGTGCCACCAGATGCAATGTAAGTAAACCTGCAATTGTCATCACAACCGTATCTAACATAAGCAGTGTTGTTTGTAGCGGCCCCACAGCCACCTGCATTTACAGTTCCCCAAACATAATAAGTAGCAGTATTGCTACCTGAAACGTTTGACAATGTACCGTGTCTCCATGGGTCCGCCGATGTTCCTGAGCCCACGGGCACAGTGCCTACTGCAGGATATTGACTTGTACTAATGCCGCCAAAGGTCATGTTTGTAGGCAAAACATCATAAAATTCGACATTTGTTGCGGGTGCATTTCCACTATTTGTTATCACAAGTCGCCATTCTACAATATCGCCCGGTTCTGCAGCAACATTATCGGCAAAAGATGAGCCAGTAGTATGATTTCTACCACTTTTGGCTATAGCTAAAGTTGGAGTTCTTCTACTAATTTGAGAAGAAGCTTGAGGTGACGTTCTACCGTCATTACATGGGGTTAAATATGTAGCCTGTGATGTAAATGTTCCTGTTGAAGGCATGTCACAGCTCGAACGGATTGTAAACGTAATAGCAATTTCAGATGAAGGTGCCATAGCTCCTAAACCTGGAATTTGAGTTTTTGTCCACCTAATTGGGTTCGCACCGACATTTTCAGGATCAGATGGATTTCCAGAACCTACAACATATGAAATCCCTGTTGGCAATGTAGCCGTCACATTGACATCATAAACATAAGTTAAACCAACATTTTTTACGATAACAGTTGCACTTTGCTGATCACACATATTAATTGTCTGAGGAATAATATTGGTAGTGATGGCATCAGTATTTGGTATTCTAACTGATGCAGTATCTGTTTTTATTGGCTGACAATCTCCGCCTAAACAGCCAGCACTAGTTGATGCTAAATTTGTAAGATTGGTACATGAATCAATATTAGCGGTAAACAAAATCTCAGTCTTATCGCCTGCATTAATTTTATCAATAATCCATGTTGCCCCATTTATTGGATTGCCATTCCTATCTTGATTAATGAAAAGTTGGGAATAAGTTCCAACTGAAGAGTTATAAGAAAGTCCTGAACCGATTACATCTTCAAGCCAAATATTGTAGCTTGCACCACTTCCAGCATTTGTGAGGCAGAGTTTCCATGTAGCTTGATTAGTAGTGGCCCAGAGTAGCTCTGGAACCTTCATAAGACATACGTTTCCACTTAGGACCAAAGGATTTTGAGAAGCTCCATCTTGGCATTCCCTATCATAAGTTCCATTTCTGTTACATAAACCATCCCAGTATAGGTTAGAACTCATTCCACCTTGATCGGTACATTTTTTTGTTACATTCATTAAAATTCTTGCTTGTGTGTTTGTGGCAAAATAATCCCCATATTGCCATACAAAATCTGTGGGACTATTGTTACTTTCTGAAGGCGTATGTCCCACATAAGAAACAGAATTGATGTGATAATTACTTAGAGGAAAGACTACTTCTACATCATATGCTCCAACTGAAGAACTTCTGTTAATGACTAGCTCTATATCATATGTTCCACATTTATCAACAATTGGTGGAAGCCCAGTAATACTAATTCCCATCTCGGAATCATTTACGGGTACAAATGTGCCCTCTCTTATCTGTTGAGAATTTTCATAACATCCACTACCCACTACAGTTTTACCAGTATTAAGAATTGACCAGTCAAAGAAAGACCCAGAACCGCAAGAGGGACTTGATGAATTTTGAGTGGACATGTTGTATTCTATTCTTATCTTGGTGCCCCTAATTGAAGTAGTATCTGCATCAAAACATGAAGAGAAGTCAACATCAGAGAAATTAACATCAAGATATGTCGAGACAGACGGAGTGTAATAAACTATACAAGTTCCATTAATATCAATTTTAACTTGCCCTTGAAGGATTTGATTATTTGGCCTTTCTTCTCTGAATTTGAGGTTTGACACATTTACATCGTCCCAGAAACTTGTGTCTGAAAAGTTAAATTCGTTAGTGTATTTTATTGGGGTGCATTTTTCAAAGTTAAAACTTGAAGATACATATTTGTCAGAAGATATAGTTTCTGCACATTCAAGTATTGTTGACTGTGAAGCAGAGGCCGTTCGAACGCATCCACAACAATCGGTAACTGTAGCATTTAAAGTATTAGTTGCAGTTGTATAGCAATATTCACAGTCTGCATAAGTTGGAGACTGGAGAGTAATTGAAGTGTTTAATCCAGCTGCAGGGGTAACGTTCCAAGTTATTGTGTTTCCTGAAACACTTCCCCCTCCTGCATCAGTTATAGTAAAACCAGTAGGTATTGTATCTACTACAACTATATTTGATGCAGTACTAGTTCCACAGGACGTTGGGCCAGAATAAGATGCTGTGATATTGTACGTAATAGTTCCCCCCAAATACATCTGAGAAGGTGCACCTGTTTTTGAAACAGAGATCGATGGAACGTTCTGAACAGAATAGCTCCCAAATTTTACAGGAGGAAAGAATTCTTGAGTACAATAAAAGTATTCGGGCCTAAATATAATTGTACCAGAAGGTAAAGGCCCACACCACCCACCAGAAGGAACTAAATCGAATGTTAGATTTGTAGTTCCATTGGGTATATCACCTACAACGAAGTATTTTCCAACATTATTATAAGTTGCGCCAGATGGTGAAGTAATATTAGTGACTGTTAGGCTACCAAAATCAGCAGATAGATTAAAATCGTACGCAGTTCCGCCTGTATTAGAAATTGGTATATTGAATGTATTTCCAGTGTCACAATAATTTATATTAAATGAGGGAACACTATAATCAATTTTAGGGGGATTTGGTTGAAAAGCTATGCTCGCTATAGTTTCTTGTGTTTGGCATCCTCCTCCACACCCCCATGTGACTCTAGCTGTATCATATAATTCTGTGCATCCAATGATCTTTGCTCTTATTTGAATTTGTACCTCATCATCAGGATCCATATGGGAAAGGTCGGATATCTCAGTAGACGTCCACTGATACTCGCCCGGTCCAGTTTGAATTCCTGCGGGAGATGAAGAAAGGTATTGTAATCCAGGTTCAAGTATGTCTGTCACGAAAACGTCTTCAATCGGGCCAAGACCGGTGCTTTTTACAGTAATTGTCCAAGAAACATTTTCTTCCAATGTTGCGTTTTGCGTAGAAGGAGTTTTCTCTATTGTAACTGCCCCTTGTAAAACTGTTATTGGTTTAGTAAAAGAGAGTGGATGGGAACTGTTGTTATAATCATAAGATCCATTGACAGAAATATTTCCAACTTGAGTATTGCACAAAGTATCAACATTAATTTTTATTTTATCAGATAGCCCTGGACCTAAAGATGGAATATTATAAGTAAGGGGATCAGTTGTGCTAAATCCTGTTGGAAGTGACACTGTATAATTAATATCAATAGCGCTTTCATTGACAGAGGTATTTGTCAAAGTAACGTTGTATTCATAAGGGTAGCATATATAGACTGAGGCATTTCCGTCTATACTAACATCTATTATCTGGGCAGACACAGATGTCAAAGAAAAACTTAGCATAGATATTAATAAAATAAATATAATCGATGGTTTATTCATGTAATGTATGCAAATGATTAATATATAAACTTTTCGTCATTGGTAATCAATTACTGAATATATGATTGCAATGACTACTCATTATTTCAAGTTAATTTAAAAAAAAGAAAAGCTGGTGGTATGTTTTATTATATCCCGTTATTGATTAAAAAAGAAAAAAATATTTTTTTTATAGTCCTTTGAATGCTTTGTCAATTAGCTTCTTCTCTGGAGGCTTTGTCAGAAGACTTACTATTATCATAAGAGCAACTGAGATTGGTATTGCAATGAAGAATGGATCTAGTTGGGTCAAAGATGCTTTTGCATTTAGGAGTGTTGGTTTTCCAAATATAAATTGACATACTCTCAAAGGCTCTGATTCACCTACTTTGAAGAACAAAGTCCATATGATCCAAGATAAGAATCCTCCAATCATCGAAACTATAGCACCGATCCTTGTTGCCCTTCTCCAGAATAAAGCTCCTGTGTAGGCGGGCAAGAATACGGCACTGCACATTCCAAAGAATATGGTTGTTCCTCTAGCAATTATTGCAGGTGGAAGGATATATCCTAAAGCAAGGGAGATCAAAACTGTTGCGCCTATACCTATTTTTGTCGCAGTTACAGCATTTATCTTCTCTGAAGCATTTTTTACCCACACATGATAAAAGTCATGTCCGAAAGATGTACCCATTGCATGGAACTGCCCCGAAATTGTAGACATTGCTGCAGATATCAAAGGCAGCATGAAGAGTATGACAAACCAACTGGGGAACCTGTAGTTTACATATTCAGGTATAGCTGAATCTGTCCAGTAGACATACTCTGAAGGTCTACTAACTAGTTTTCCATTTTCATCATAATTAAAGTACATATCTCTAATCTGTTGATTTGAGAGTGTGGGGTCGTACCCTGATTTTATTACTTCTACACCCTCTTTCTCAAAATAGGCGTTGGTAAGCGATCCTACTGTAAAAGCCACCCCAGTCATCAAAAGAATGAATACGCCGCCTATTCCAACAGCTTTTGTTAGATCACGTTTGCTTTTTGCAGTCATGCACCTAACAGCAAGTTGGGGCTGAGCTAGTACGCCTATACCGACACCAAATATC
>JABLXD010000010.1 GCA_013178285.1 Methanofastidiosum sp. | reverse complement strand
ATATAATACTGCCAATAACCCTCCAAAGAGAACGTATCCTGCAACTATCCCAGTCATTACAATCAATGCAAGATTAAAGTTCAGATTGAACGTCGACTCAATCATTCTGGCCGCTCCAACTATCACAACTGAAGCATATAATGGCATGAAGATTGTTATAAGAAGACCAAATGAGCCCTGTAAGAATCTACAGTTGAATCTTTTTCCCACTATCTCTGGAAAAGTTAGAGCCCCTAAGTTTTGCCCCACATGTCTTGCTCTGTTTCCCCAAACTACGAATGCTAGGAAGATTCCAACAAATATGTTCATGAATGTAAGCCATAGCAGCCCCATGCCAAACATAGATGCAGAACCGCCAAATCCAACTATTGCAGAAGTACTGATGAAGGTAGCCCCATAAGATATTGCAATAATGTAGGGATGAACCTTCCTTCCCCCAAGCATGAAATCTTCTTTATTTTTTGTTTGTTTCCAACCTTTGTGGGCAAGAAAACCAGTAACAACAAGATAACAAAATATTACAATAATTGATATAGCTGTATTTTCCATAATCTCACCCATTATTCTCCTTTAATTTGATTACCGACCACCCCACACATAGTAGAGTGGACAAAAGGGTCAACAGGTATGCTGACCACACCCATGGATCTGAAATTCCAAACATTTTAAATCACGAATTATTCAAGACTCTAATATTTATAAATATTTCGTTTATAGTAAGAATTTTTGACTAAAATTATAATACTATTATAATTATAATTATTTATTAAATCAAATAATTAATTATAAAGGAAAATAAATAATTTAACAAATATAATCATGCAATACCTTTAAATAATGTAAAATCTTCTATTTTTACATTAACACATTAAATTAAGAGAGGATTTTTAATGGAACTTTGGAACTTTATCCTTAATAGTCAGAAAAGAATGGACATATTAGATGAATTATCCCTTACAAATCCTCAAAAAAGTCTAGATATTGCAAAAAAACTAGAGATGAGGTGGCAAGATGTTTCAAC
The DNA here is from genome assembly GCA_013178285.1 of Methanofastidiosum sp. Classification (NCBI taxonomy): domain Archaea; kingdom Methanobacteriati; phylum Methanobacteriota; class Candidatus Methanofastidiosia; order Candidatus Methanofastidiosales; family Candidatus Methanofastidiosaceae; genus Candidatus Methanofastidiosum; species Methanofastidiosum sp. The sequence goes on along the minus strand of JABLXD010000010.1, from coordinate 11,142 downwards.
ACAACTGAATCTTTTTGTTGAAAAAAAACTTGCAGTAAAGGATGGAACTCAGTTCTACCTCTCAAAACAGGGACAGATTTACAAATCTCAGATTAAAAATCTTCAGGATCTTGAAACTAACGTAGAGAACTATTCTGAATTTATCGAAAAGCACAATATAGAAAAAATTCCAAATTGTTTTGTTAGAGATTTCTTAACCTGGCAAAACAATAAATTAAATCGTATCACATCTCTTGATGTTTTTCCTTTCATTTCAAAAAATGTAAAAGGGTCAAGAATTGAGCATCTAGGTATTTTCTCCAGAATTTCAAAGGATATACTTGACATATTTTCTGATATGAAAGAGGGGGTAAGTATTAGGACAATATACCCAATAGAAGAAATTGATAAAATAGAAAAAGATTCCTATCTTATTGATAATCAAAAATATGAAGTTAGATTCATTGAAAGGAAAGAAATGTACTGCGTTATGCAGGTTTGTGATAGAAATTTCTCATGGGTAGGTTTTGAAGACCATAATAATGAATTTGATTACCTTAATATTATCGAAGGGAGCGATATCAGATTTTCAGACTGGACAATATCCAACTTTGAATACTTATGGAAAAATTCTAAAAAACTTTAGGGATATAATGGATTTATTAGGTAGATTATCAAAAGCATTTGAATTGACTGAAAAGAATTTTGATTCCATAAATATTGAAAGAGCTATTTTTTTATCTTATCACTGCGACCTAAGAGATTGTAAGTTCTGTTATATGTCAACTATTAAAACTGGTCCAAGAAAAGGATTGAGAAGCATTGAATCAATATTTGCTGAAACTTTTTTAGTAAAAATGGCAAACTGGAAGGTTGAGTTTCTCTCTTCAGGATATGGTGTTTATGATACTGAAAAAATAGCAGACATAGTCAAGGGAATTGCAAGTATAACTGGAGAGCCAGTCTGGTTAAATACCGGTATACTTGAAAAAGAGGATCTTTCAATTTTCGAAGAAGAGCTCAAAGGTGTAACTGCTTCTATAGAAACTTTTAGTGAAGACCTATTCTGTGAAATATGTCCTTCAAAAAGCTGGGATAAGTTAATGAATTTTTTGGATATTGCTGATGAATTTGGATATAAAAAAGGCCTCACAATAATTTTGGGATTGGGGGAGAAAAGAGAAGATCTTGACAATCTTTTCGAGATAATTAATAACTACAAAGTTGATAGGGTGACGTTCTACTCTTTAAATCCCCACAAAGGAACAATTTTTGAAGATTCTGTTCCACCATCTTCTTTATACTATCTCGATTTTGTTTCTGAAACTAGATTAAATTTTCCCAAACTAGAGATAGTTACCGGCATTTGGTCAGACAGAATAAATCTAGTTGGCCCACTTCTATTGGCGGGTTCAAATGGCATTACAAAATTTTCCTGGCAGAAATTCTATGGAACAAAGCTTGGGAAATCCCTTACCTCAGAGATAAGGGAATTTGAAAAAATCTCTAAAAGAAAATTCAATGGAAGCATGACAGACATGTCTCTATTAAATAATCAAATAGAATTCCCAAAAGATCCCATATATAAAAACGAAGTTAAGGAAAAAGAGATAGTTGAAAAGTCAGAGCAAATTAAAGAAAGGATTGACTCATATATTTCCGGATTTAATGTGGCAAAGAATTAATTTTTGACTTTGCTAATGTCTTCAATTGCACACTACTTTAACGAATCAAAAAACTGCTTTAAATCTTTCTTTGTTGAATCGGGTAGGTGGTGCCACCTGATACCTTGGACTGCACCTTCCAATCCCTGAAGCATGCTAAAACATGCAGTATCGTCAATTGATTTAATTCTGATAAATGCTTGTTTGCTACCTAACTCAATGAGTTTCTCAGGTGTATCAATTCCAACTGCTATAAGTTTCTTACTGACTTCTTTTCCAATATTAGGCAATTCAGTTAACTCCATAACTAACAACTTCTTTCAGATTTTCTCTTTTCCTCAAAATGTTTCCTTTCCTCTATCAGGTCCATAATTAACTTATCAAAAGTCCATTCAATGTTGTGCTCTGTTAAAACGCAAAATAAAGGTTTTGGTATGTTAATTTCTGAGAAGTTATGTAGCAAATATCTTATTTCCTCGTCCAAGAAATCTAGGAACATCAATACTTTATCTTCTTTATCTTCAAAGAAAGAACTTTCGTTGCTTTCAAGGATATCTGCTATTTTTGTATTCTCTTTTCCAGATGCTGAAATAATTTTTAGATTTATTTCAAGCTTAGTATCAAGATAACTCTTTAATTTATTAACTTCTTCTTCAAGATATCCGTAAACAACTACATGCTTTTGTTTTTTCATCGAAAGAAAGAATATTTTTATCTTTATAACTTCTTTGTAAAGATTTTAGGCCTATATTTTTTTAGAATACAAATCTTCTTTCATAAGAGGGATTAGTGCAACTTTAAGTGCAGAAGTATAGAGGTCTTTTCTTACGACGACTCCGTCTGTTAAGTATCCAACAGCTCCGCCTTTTCTTTTGACTTCAGAATCCCCTGTTACTTCAGCCATTACATCTCCAAGTTCTTTCCCATCAAGTACTTCTTCAATTGCATCGCCCCATAGTTCAAACATTGGAGATGTTCCGAATCCAAGGTTATCCTTTTCATCGATTATACATACAACTCCAATTCCAAACCACTTAGAATAAATATTAATGACTCCACCTTCAATACCAACAAAATAAGATGCGCCGATATTTGCCTTCTCATTTAGTTTTTTTATAACTTTAGCGCGATGCTCTGCCCCTTCAAATGTTTCTTCGTCTATTGGTTGATCCGGTACTGAACTTCCTACTTCAACACCTTCAACTTCTATATCTTTAAAATAGGAAGAAAAAGCTTCCTTTACTGCGTCTATCTTCACGGGATTTTTAGAGCCTACTAGTACCTTCATTAGTTAAATTAAAAGGGAATAACTTATATATTTTCTGGAAAATTAGAGATATTTCTCTCGAAACCTTTAAAAACTCCTTAGAAATCAATTGTCTAGCTTATGGAATGTGGATTCAAGCGAAATGCTTGCCGAACCATAAGGAGGGATTTATTTGGGATATTACAAATATATGGAAGAGGCTTGGAAAAAGCCTAAAGAAGGGTATACAAGAGAACTTTGGACAGAAAGATTAATCCAGTGGAGAAAAGAACCTACAACAATAAAGATTGAAAGGCCAACAAGAATCGACAGAGCTAGAAAGCTTGGCTACAAAGCAAAGAAAGGATTTATTGTTGCAAGAACAAAAGTTGCAAGAGGTGGGAGAAAGAGGCCCACAATAAAAGGTGGTAGAAGACCGGCAACAAAAGGTATTTTGAGATATTCTCCTAAAAAGAGCCTCAAGTGGATTGCAGAAGAGCGTGTTCAAAGAAAGTTTCCAAATCTTGAAGTATTAAATTCATACTGGGTTGGAGAAGACGGTCAGCGTGTCTTTTATGAAGTCATTCTAGTTGATCCTTTTGCACCTGAGATATTTGCAGACCCAAGAATTAACTGGATATGTGAAAGACAGCACAAGAGAAGAGTATTCAGGGGTTTGACCTCAGCAGGAAAGAGATCTAGAGGACTTAGAAACAAAGGAACAGGCGCTGAGAAGTTAAGGCCTTCACTTAAAGCCCGAGGAAACAGAGGTAAGTAAGGTTGAATCCGTTTGGTATCGCATGGATACAAATAGAAACTTTTTCACATGCAACTGAAGACATAGAGAAAGTAAAATCTTTACTTTCTAAATTTTTTTCTTTTGAAGTTACTTATAATATAAACAAAACATACGGCCACTTTGGCAATGAGATAAATATTGTGACTGTTGAGCTTTCTAGAAACAAAGAGATTAAGGACTTCATATCAAATTTTATAAGCATAATCGACAAGGCCCATGTTCTTGAAACTCTAGAAAGGCGATTGGATGAAGACGGGATACTTTTTGTCAGGATGAACAAGGAAAGATTATATAACGATGATTTCACTATTGATGATAATGGTGACATATTAATTTCCATGAAGTTTGTCACCTATCCAAAAAGTAGGGAAAAGGTTATCGAGAATGGGAAGTTACTATTCAGCAATTGATCTAAGGGGATACCCTTCATCTTATTTTTCAAAAACTGCTTTAGTTAAACAAGTCAATATAGATACTTACAAAGAAGTTCTGGAAAGCTTTGACAAGAATAAAAAAGAAAATACTCTCCTTGGGATTGAAATTGATGATGAATCAAAAAATGCCAAAAAGATTATTAGAAAAGCTGACGGAATAGATGTGATAATCTTCAAGGGCAGGGATTCAAAGGATAACAGAGAAGCACTTAAGATTAAAGAAATAACTTTGATGTCAAATCCTGATAATTTAGATAGCGTCTGTTTTGACCTTGCAAAGGAAAATTTAATTGGTTTTGAATTAAATCTCCAAGATTTTATTAATAATCAAAGATACCGAAGGGTGAAGGCTTTAGAAAATTATAGAGAGTTATTAAAGGCATATCGAAAATTCTTGTTTCCATTAGTTTTAACTTCTGGTGCCAGAGATACACATGAAGTAAAGACCCCTTTGACACTGGTATCCTTTGGGTGTACCCTCGGAATGGATATAAGGGAAGCAAAGGGCGCAATTACTACCGTTCCTGAAATGTTGATTAAAAAATAAATTAATATTTGATTGTAAAGAAGTCATTGTTTGTTCCATTGAAGACGTAGCCAGTTACTACGATTTTATTATTTGTATCCACAGCAACGTCAAATGAATAATCATCTTTTCCACTGTTGTATAACTTTTCCCATATAACATTGCCAAATGGATCGTATTTGATTGTATAGTAGCTCTTGATTTTATCTTTGGAAGTATAACCTGTTACAATGATATTGCCTATTGAATCTGTTGCTATGCCCAAGGAATAGTCGTCATTGCCCCCATCGTAAGTTTTTGTCCATATTATATTTCCATTTTGGTCGTATTTTATAGTTAAGAAATCAACATTAGCGCCATTAAAAGATTCCCCGGTAACGATTATATTATCGTTTGAGTCAGTTGCTACTTCATATGCCTTATCAGTATTTCCTCCATCATATTCTTTCTTCCAAAGAATATTGCCGTCTTTATCATACTTTAGTGTAAAGAAATCATAACTTGAACCAGTATTGGAATATCCTGAAATTATTATGTTATCATTTGTATCGGTTGCTACATCAAATGGAGACTCTTTATCTCCGCCATCATAGGATTTTTCCCATAAGACATTACCATCTGGACTGTATTTAATAGTATAAAAGTTCACATTTGAACTACTAAAATGCTCGCCTGTGATTATTATATTATCTTTTGAATCAATTGCAATGCCAAGAGCATCTTCATTGTTTCCACTGTTGAAGGATTTAGTCCAAAGAATATTGCCATTTAAATCGTATTTGATTGTGAAGAAGTCATTGTTTGTTCCATTATTGATAAAACCAGTAACTAGTATATTATTGGTAGAATCTGATACGACTGCTATGGAATAATCATCTTTTCCACTGTCATAGGTTTTTGTCCATTCAAGATTTCCGTCTTTATTATATTTTATTGTATAAATATCATTATTGTTTCCATTTGAAGTATATCCTGTTACTATGACATTGTCACTAACATCAGTTGTAACTCCTAAAGCAAAGTCATCTTTTCCACTGTCATAGGTTTTTGTCCATATGGCTTTTTCTTCTGATGCACATCCTGATAAAATAGAAACTAGTAAAATTCCAACAATAATTGATAAAATAAGTTTTTTCATTATAGCACCTTCCATTATTTGAATAAATTTGAAGCACGAATTTTATATATAAATATATTGAAAATCAAAAGTAATAGGCCATCATATAACTTGCTAAGATTTTGGGATGTTTAACCCCAAATAATAATATTTCTGGGATTTTCCTTATTACAATCCCAGAACCACGTGTGCATCCATAAAAACACGGTGTTTCCATGTAACATTTTTTTACCTTAGAGTAGTCCATTTTTTTTAATGCGTCTTTTATCCTAATTTCTTTTAGATTCAAAGATGGTTTAAATTCAAGACATGGGGACATGTCTCCTTTTTCTGTTAGAAGTATAGATTTTTTCATAGCATCACAAGGCATGCAATAATCTCCTTCCAAATACTTAATTATGTCATCGTAAATTATTTTATCAAATATCAAATTATTTCTTAAGGCTTCATTCCTCAGTTTTTTAAAAGATTCGATAATAAGAAATTTATCCTTTTCATAGCTCAAATCTTCATCATGAGAGCTAGAATAGCAATGAGAATAGTTATAAGGATAAACATTAAAATTAAATCCATTATTTCTTGCAAAATAGAAAAGATCTAGAGCTTCGTCATGATTGATTTTACTTATTGTTGAAGTTATATGCCAAACTCCTTTTTTATTCTCAATTTTACCACAATAATATATATTCTCTAAAAGAATGGGTAATTTGTCAACACCCCTAATTTTTTTATATCTTTTTGGATCCAATGAATCAAGGCTGATGCTGACATTACATTTAAGTTCAGCAATTTTATTTGCAATTTTTTTATCTAATAGTAGACCGTTTGTTATTAAAGTTGGATTCAAACCAAGGCCGATTAAGAGTTCAATGATTTGAATGATGTCTTTCCGAAGTAATGGTTCTCCGCCTTGTAAAAAAACATGCTTAATCCCATAAGATTTTAAATCTTTGAATATTGATTCTATCTCTTCAAGACTAAGCTCATCTTGTATCTTAGAAGGGGTCTGCCATATACTACACATTGAACATATTGAATTGCATCTTCTTGTAAGATTAAAAACTACTAAAAATGGCCTTCCAAGAAGGATATTTTTTATCATACGCTCGCTTTCTCAATATAGTTCTTAATCAAATTAAATTTTTATTGTATATTAAATTAATGTTCAAATTTATCGTATTCGGGCAGATGTTTCATATCTTCATAAAGCCAAACCATTCTGTCAACAAACCATAGCTTTCCAGCATATTGAATAGCTCCTCCAAATAAGAGAGGCCATATTTCTAAGGTATATATCCCCCAAATGACAAATAAAAATCCAATACCCGAAACCATACTTAAAATATTCGGCAACTTTTTGTGGTATTCTGGAATAGGTATTTTATCCCGATTTAACCATACTCTTTCGCCGAAAACACCTTTTGAAGCCCAATTATCAGTTGATTTTGGCGGAGAGAATACCCTAGGATTCACATACATCCAGACTAAGCTTAATACAATTGGGATAAGGGAATACCACCCTATCCAAACTCTACTCCAGAATGCAAGTACTAGTAATGGGGTAACTGTGTTTCTTGTTATAACGCTCCATGGGTTAGAATGCCTCTTCCATGTTTCTTCATTCATTTTGAATATTAACCCGAGTTTTCTTTCTATTGTCATTAATAACACAAGCGTATAAAATAATAACATTATACTATATAAAGTTTTAAATAGATAAATGGCGAGTAAAATAAAAATATATATTTAAAAAAATAGAATTTAATGGATCTATTTTTTCTTCTTGAAGACTCCTGAAAGAATATCCTTGAGACTCTTTATAGGTTCAGTTGTTTTTGCAGTTGCTTGTGGTGTTTTTTGTTCTACTTTTGGTGCAGGTTCTCTTTTTACCATTGTTTCTTCGCCTTTGCCTGCTTTATACACCACTTTTCCTTTTTCAACTACATCGACATTCCATTGTGTATTCTTTGAAACTTCTTTTTGAGCCATGTTTTCAGCTACGCCTCTTATTTTAGTATCAGACCAATCTGGATGTTGTTCTTTTAATTCTTTAACGTATTTTTCAGTGAATTGTTTTCTTAGGTCCATTATCATTTTATTTCTTTCAGCCATTGTTATAGTTGGTTTTTCTGCCATGTTTATTACCTCCTTTTATAATAAAATGTATTTCCATCTTTAGGGAAACATGCATACAAAATAATAGATTTTGTTATCTCGCCAAAAATATACTATCTTTTTATATTATTTAAGCATATTGGTTAAATTAAAGATTAAAAATAAATATTTTTTAGAATAGCCCTCTTCTGTGCCTATGCCTATGTTGATTACGCCCATTTGTCTTACGTACAAAGATATCTTTTGCGATGCTTTTTTCTAAAGCAATTTGAGTTTCATCGACTTGAACAACAAATGTAGGAAATGTCTGTACAACTTTTATTTTTGACCCTGGACTAAGACCTAATGTTGAAAGTCTCTGCAATCTTGGATGACTCTTTGTAACTAAATACATTATATTACCTTCGCCACCTGGTTCCATGTCACTAAGGGATATTATAATTGGTTCCAATACTTTAGACACGTCTTTGCAACAACTTCCTGGAGGTATCTCAAATCCATGAGGACATATACTTGGATGGCCTAAAAGAGTACAAATTGAATCTTCCAATCCTTCAGTTATTGTATGCTCAAGTCTACATGCTGGCTCTTCTATTTCATCAATTGACATCTGGAGAATATCTTTTAGAAGTCTTTCAGTAAGTCTATGTCTTCTTATAATCTTCTTTCCTATTTCTTCACCTTTCTTTAGGAATTTAATTTTTTTATTATGAATCTCTATAAATCCCTCAGTTTCAAGATTTTTCAAAACATCTTCAGTGGATAAATTTCCAGCTATTTGAGAAAAATTACATCTTGAATGGATTCCTTTAATAAAAGTTTCAACACTGTCATCATTTTGCTCTCTCATAGTCCATATAAATTCAAGTGATTCTTCAATTATCTCTTCTAACATAAAATTCCTCTAAAACATTATTCCAGTATATTTCAAAAATATATTAGTAACTCCCCCGACAAATACTGCATATATCAAAACAAAGATAAATATCATTGCAGCTACCTTTGGCCCCCTCTCTTTTATTATCACGAATAGATTTGCAATGCATGGAACAAAAAGTGTTATGACGATTAAACTTACAACAGTCTGTAAATTTGACATTAAACCAATATCTTGCAATTGGAATAATCCTGCTGCGCCATAATCCCTCCTAAAGAATCCCATCAAAAAGGCTCTTGCCGCTTCTTTAGGTAATTCAAGAAAACTGACAACTACTGGAGAAAATATCCTCTCGATTACCCCCAGTATATTAAATTCATTGAAAAAGAAAAGGACTAAGGTTCCTAGTATGAATATAGGTATCACTTCTTTTGCATACCATTCCAATCTCATTAAAGTCTTATAGATTATATTTGAGAACTTTGGAACTCTAAGAGGTGGAAGTTCCATTATGAAATCAGAAGATTGGCCCTTGATTATTTTAGAAGATAGCGCACCGATAATTATTAGCTGGAGTAAGACTACCGAGAAAACAAAGAGTAGTGCATTGAAAGAAAGAGCCGACGCCATAGCGAAAATGACTGCTATTTGTGCAGAACATGGGACTCCGAGTGCTAATAAAAGTGTTGCAATGATCCTCTCTTTTTTAGAATCTAAAGTCCTTACTGTAATTGTGGCCATTGTAACACAGCCACACCCCAGAATAAGAGGTAGTATAGCCTTACCATTAAGCCCTAAAAACTTCAAAGGTTTGTTACCCATAACTGCAAGCCTTGGGAAATATCCTGAATCTTCTAGAAGCCCAAATGCTATGAAAAAAGTTAGAACAATTGGAAATATTATCGCTATTGCATATGTCAATGCCATAGTAACTATTCCAAACTCGCCAACAAACATTCTTGAAATAAAATCATTGACAATATACCTCTCAAAAATAATAGTAAGCGCCGGATTAAGAATCTCTCCAAAGATCTTTTCTTCCAAAAATTCAACCATTACTTGGGCTCCAAGAAAACCAACAAACTGGTAAAGCAATAAGACTATGCCCAAAAATATCGGTATCCCTGTAACAGGATTTAAAGTTAAATTACTAAGCTTTTCAGAAAACTGTGTTTTTAATATTTTTTCTTCTTCTTTAACTTTTCTTAATATGTGCAATGTTTCTTCTCGTCTTTTTTCTCTAATATAGTAAAAGAGGGGTACCGAAATAGACTCTTTCTCTTTTCGTATAATTTCTTTTACCTCTTCAATCTTTTTTTTATCTTTTAGAATCTTTTCAGGAAAAGATTCATCTGACAAGGCCATTATAGCTTTACCTCTATTACCAAGTATTTTTGTTAATTCTTCTATAGAATTTTCAAGCTTCCCATAATTTACTTTAACGTGAGCTTTTGATGAATTTACTATTGATTTCTTCATTTTTGCTATGCCCTTACCTTCTACAGCGACAGTTTCAACTACAGGCACTCCTAGTATTTTTGAAAGCCTATCTAGGTCTATTATTACGCCTTTTCTTCTAGCCTCATCTGCCATATTCAAAACAAGAGTAAAAGGTAATTCGAGTTCAGAGAGTTCTGAAGAAATCATTAATGCCCTCTGAAGATTCTTTTCATCTGCTACTTGGACTACATAGTCTATTTCTCCTGAGATAAGCACGTTTCTTGTTACCTCTTCGTCTTCAGACATTGGAACTATACTGTTTGATCCAGGAGTATCAATAATATCAACGTTCTTTAGAGCTAGTAAGTCCTTTCCCATTGGTAGAGTATCTATAATATCAACTTTTTTTAGAGGCAATAAACCCTTGCCCCTTGATAATTCGACTGTTGTCCCGGGATAGTTAGAAACGGTTACATACTTACCTGTAAGATGAGAGAATATTACACTTTTTCCAACATTTGGACTTCCAACTAGTGCAATTGTAACACCCATGTTTTATCGCCTCTTACAAACATCACAATTTTTATCTGGATCGCATTTTGGTATTTCTTTACCACAAGGGCATTTTGAGGGCCCACTCATCATTTTACACAAAGCGTCAGTAACATTGTCAGAGATACAGTGTTCCATTCTACAAGCTTCAGCATGGATATTTTCTGGATTTATTTTTAAATAATCAAAAAGAAATACTTCTACTATTCTATGTTTTCTTTTTATTTTGTTAGCTATCTTTAGTCCTTTTTCTGTTAGCTTGGCTCCTTTGTATGGCTCATAAAAAATCAAATCATTTTTGTTGAGTCTCTGGATAACTTCAGTTACACTTGAGGGGGAAACGCCTAAAGATTTTGCAATATCCGATGTCTTAGCTATCTTCTTTTCTATAAC
>JABLXD010000009.1 GCA_013178285.1 Methanofastidiosum sp. | reverse complement strand
GTATTCTGTAAGTACCTTATAAAAATTAGCAATTTCATCAGGAGACTTTAGAGGTACATTGTGCAGACTTTCAATAAGATCATAGATATTATACCGGTCTCTAAACGAAGCTTCCCTAACCCTCAACAAATTCACCTTATTAAATTTATTATATAAAGTATATAAAATTAATTTATAATTATCGGTTCTATTTAAATATTAATCTGTTTCTTTTTCAATATTATAGGTTGTCATTCTATTTCTTGCATCAGATTTCATGCTTTTTAATTTTGGTAGATTATAAGAGGATATAATTCCTGCGAAGACCAAAACAAACCAAAAAGATAAGATTCTATCAAGAATTGTGGCAGTTAAAGCTACGTTCTTTCCAACTTTCAATGCTGCGTATAACACTGACATTGTTACCTCAACTATCCCAAGGCCCCCGGGTAAAAAGGGTATGAGTCCCATAAGAAGGCTTATGGTAGTAACTAGAGCAACTAAAACCGGATTTAATGGTTTTCCCAATGCTAAAAACACAAAATATGTTCTTAGTATCCAACAAATCCACATTATCACTGAAGCTAAAATTGATCGGTAAAGATTGTTCCTACTTTTTAGTATTAACTGAAACTGGGTGTGGAAGTTCTCGACCATTGATAACGCAAGGTCTTCGTATTTTTTGATTCTCTTGGAAAACTTTCCAACTATTGTCAATAATCTAAAGACAACTTTCTCTCCTGCATTTTTATTGAAACATATATAAGAAGCTACCAATAGGACTGCAATATATGCGACAATTATTAATGAAAGTAAAACAATTACTCCCCATTTGACGGTATAGAAAAGATTGACATACATAACTGAAAAAACTGCAAGGGCAAAGAAAGGAAGAGACTCCACAATTCTATCTACCGTCACTGTTGCAAATACAGTTTCAATTGGGCTGAGCTCTTCTTCCCTTGAAATTAAGAAAGTTTTCATCGGCTCTCCGCCCGTTCTTGCACCCGGAGTAACGTTATTGAAGAAAATTCCTACCATTGTAGCTACGAAAACGTTTTTTATGGATATGTTAGGTTTTAGGGATTCAAGGATAGGTTTCCACTTGTATGCTTCAAAAAATAAATTTAATATTTGGAATAAAAGCGCAAGAGCTAGATATAGAGGATTAGAACTCCTAATTAAAGTAATGAATTCTCCGTATCCTACAAAATGTATAAAAATAAATATTAAAACAATTCCGGCGAAAAAAGGTAGAATGGCCTTATAATTTACCATTTTTAGTTCCCTCTAGTTTTATCATCTTGTCTACTTGGTTCAATATTTTGTCTATAAAAGAATTTTTGTTTTCTAGCTCTTTACCTAAAAGGTAGTATTTAATGAATACAATCACGATTCCAATTGCTATTGGGCCTACAAAAATTCCTATCGCCCCAAAGGCTAGAAGACCTCCAAAGAATCCAAAAAGGAATATCATTGGATGAATCTTGGCATATTTTCCTGCAAGTTTTGGTTTGATGTAAAGTTCAGGTATTACAGTAACTAATACTTGACCAATAATAAAGATATAGATCCCAGTCATTGCTTGACCGTTCATTATATAGACAACTGCAATTCCAGAAAATAACATCCATGGACCTAAGATTGGCGCAAAGTCCATAAAACCCGACATTATTCCTAAAAGCATTGGATAAGGAACTCCAAAAATTAGGAATATGAAATAACTAATTATTGAAGTGAAGATAGCCTTTAAAATATTAACAAGGATGATACTCTCAAAGACTATATCAATTCCGTTAAGAAGAGAAGATATTGTCTTCTTTTTAGTATCTGGCAGTAAAGAGACAAATGTATCTCGAATAGTAACCCCTTCTTTTATTAGATACAATGCCAGTATTGATGCAAGCAAAAGTTTCATTGCATATTCTGGCATATGGATTGTAAGATCAATAATCTCCTCAGAGATGTACGATATTAATTCATGTAACTTAGAAGTTAAAACATTTACAATTTTGTCAAGATCTTCAGAATATTCTATGTTATAGTAATTTAAGAATGAAATGAATAAATTTTTAGAATATGTATCAAGATCTCCAAATACAATAATTAATTTTTCAAAAATCTTTTCCCTCATTACATAATTTATAGTGGCGGCCGCAAGATAAAAGAAAAGTAAAAATGCAGGGACTATTACCGCTATTGCAGAAAGAATCGCAGCATAAGTTTTGTTCATAAATCTTAATAATATTGTATTAATTGGCCGCATTAGATATACTAAAACAAAAGTTACAATAAGTGCGTCTACAAGTGGGAAAAGTGTAAGAGCTGCTATTATTAGAAAAAATATGAATATTGAAGCAATTGCAATTCTATACTCGCTTTCTTCCATTAGATCCCTCTCTTTTAACAATAAATTAGTTAAGAGTATATAAATTTAAAGGAAAAATAATTCAGGATGATCTAATATTGCCTGAACTATCCTTTTTGAAACTTTATCATCCCACAAAGGAGGCTTTGGATATTTTTTCTTCCTTTTTGATATATCCTCTATAGCATTAGATAACCTTACTGGGTCTGTGCCTACAAGGATATTGGCATCATTTTTTAATGTCACTACCCTCTCGGTATTTTCTCTTAACGTGATACATGGCACATCTAGCATTAATGCCTCTTCTTGAATCCCTCCAGAATCTGTCATTATAAATTTAGAGTTTGACATCAAACATAAAAAGTCAAGATAGCCCAAAGGCTCTATTATTTCTATATTATCCCCAAGTTTTTTTAGATGTCCAATATCTTCCAATACTTTTTTAGTTCGGGGGTGAAGGGGAACGATAATCTTTGTTTCTATCTTATTTAAAGAATCAAATAATTCAACAAGTTTAACTGGGTCGGCAGTATTCTCTGCTCTATGAATTGTCATAAGGCCATAATTTTGAGAGTCCAAAGAAAAGCCCTTTAAAATATTTGATTTTTTTGATTTTTGAAGATGTGATAGCAACGTTTCAACCATTACATTTCCTACAAAGAAAATTCTATTTTTATCAGATCCTTCGGATAAAAGATTATTAACTGCATCTTCTGTTGGCGCAAACAAAAATTGAGAGATTCTATCAACAAGTATTCTGTTTATTTCTTCAGGCATTATCATATCAAAAGAACGGTATCCTGCTTCTACATGCGCTACTGGAATCTGCATTTTAATTGAAGATATTGCACCTGCAAGTGTAGAATTTACATCCCCTACAACAATTGTTAAATCGGGTTTTTCTTGTGCCAATACTTCCTCAATTCTTGACATCATTGCCCCTGTTTGAACGCCGTGGGTACCAGATCCTATCCCAAGAAAAACATCAGGTTTTGGCAATTGTAAATCTTCAAAAAAAACTCTATTCATGTTCTCGTCATAGTGTTGACCTGTATGAACTAGAACTTGATCAATATTTCTCTTCTTTAACTCTTCATATATGGGCTTTATTTTCATGAAATTAGGTCTTGCGCCCACTATTGAGAGTATTTTCATAAAAAATCATTAAGAAATATGTTTTTAAGAGTTTGGATTTGACTTTTTCAAAATATGAAACGGTTTTATTACTATTTCATCTAAACTTTTATATATTGTTTCATCTTTAGGTATAGTGTAATAATCAAATTATAATAAGGAGGTATGCTATGAGTAATGGCGATGGATTGAAAGTTTTATCTGCAGTTCTTGCAGTGCTTTTATTAGTATCTATAATAGGAAACTTCTTTTTCTTGTATAGGTCGCTATCAGACGCAGGACAAGGAGCCCAATATAATGTTTTGCTAACTGAAAAGATAGGCCTTGATAATAAAATATCTTTATTGGAATCGCAGATAGCGGATAAAAATAAGAAAATAACGGATCTTGAATCTGAAGTGAGATCTCTTAAATCTCAATACGATAGCGCCCAAAGAAGCGTTGATTTGAAACAAAAGGTAATTGACAATTATGAAACTAGGGTAGACTCATTAGAAGATCAGCTTTACGATTGTGAGCATAAGACTACAGTTACATATACATCCTACTGCTCATGTGGATACTACAGGTATAATTGCACATGCAACGGCTACTGTTACTATGACTGGTACTGCCCAAGTTCATGCTCATGCTGTTATACTAGTAGTTGCACAGACTGTTAAAAGAGTTTGAGGAAGAATCTTATGAGTCGAAAAATCCAATGGAGACTCTAAGTTCTCCCTCAAATCTTTTCTTTTATTATTCTATATATGTTTTTCGCTACTTTTGAAAGTACTGGTTATGAGATTTTAATATAATTTTATCCAATATTCAATATTATAAATAACATAGTACCTATCTACTAATGATTTTATACCAATGTTAATTAGTTTGTTATTTTTAGTGAATAGGGCTATGAAAAAACAGTAAATAAAAAAGAAGACTTAAAAATAGTAGACGGAGATTTTAAAATTTATTTTATTTCTTAAAAATGATAGGTTTAAATATATTCAATCATAAATTTATAGATAGAGGAATAAGATGGAAGATAAGAAAACTAAGAAAGCAGAGATTAAAGTTACTGGCATGACATGCGCGACATGCGCTTCAACTATAGAAAAGTCACTTATGAATTTAGAAGGAGTAAGTAAAGCTGAAGTGAATCTTGCTAAAGAAACGGCTTCTGTAGAATATGACTCAAACAAACTTAAAATAAATGACCTTGATGGTGCTGTAAAAGATGCAGGTTATGATGTAATAAATGAGAAGGCCGTGTTAAAAGTTGGAGGAATGACTTGCGTAATGTGTGCAAATACTATAGAGGGCACATTATCTAATCTCGATGGAGTTATTGAAGTCCATGTAAATGTTTCCTCTGAAAAAGTGTATGTAACTTACAATCCAAAAATAATTTCAATAGCTGAAATGAAAAAAGCCATTGAAGGCTCAGGATACCAGTATCTTGGTATAGAAGGAGAAGCTGTTGAGGATTTAAAACGAGAAGAAAATCAAAAGAAGAAAAAAATTAGGATAATTATAGGGGCAATAGATTCTGCAATATTGATGGGACTTATGTACGCCCCAATGACGATGCTCCCAATATCGATGTCATTTTTAATGTTTTTAATAGCTCTCCCGGCTTTTTTATATCTAAGTTACCCAATATTTAATGCTGCGTATAGATCTTTGAAAAACAAGAATCTAAACATGGACGTTATGTATTCTATGGGTATTGGAGTTGCTTTCTTTTCAAGTATCCTTGGAACTTTCAATATTTTATTAGGCAGTGAATTCATGTTTTATGAAGCCGCGGTAATGCTTGCAACATTCCTAACTTTTGGCAGGTTTCTTGAAGAGCGAGCTAAGGGAAAGACCTCAGAATCAATAAAACGATTAATGGGACTCCAAGCAAAGAATGCAACTGTAATACGTGACGGAAAGGAAATAGAAATTCCTATTGAAGATGTTGTTGTGGGGGATATAGTTATAGTCAAGCCTGGAGAAAAAATCCCAGTCGATGGAGAAGTAATATCTGGACAGAGTTATGTTGATGAATCAATGATTTCTGGAGAGCCCATACCCGTCCTTAAGGAAAAGACAAGTAAAGTAATTGGAGCAACAATTAACAAGAACAGTGTAATTAATTTTAGAGCCACAAAAGTAGGTAAAGACACTGTTTTATCACAAATTATAAAATTAGTTGAAGAAGCTCAAGGGTCAAAACCTGAAATTCAAAAAATAGCAGATAAAGCTGTGAGCTATTTCATACCCACAGTCTTGACAATTGCAGCCATTTCATTCATTAGCTGGTATTTTATCTTTGATAGCACTTTCCTTTTCGCAGTCACAAGACTTATATCCATTCTTGTAATAGCATGCCCTTGTGCTTTAGGTCTTGCAACGCCGACTGCAGTTACTGTAGGTATTGGTAAAGGAGCAGACCTAGGCATTCTCATAAAAAATGGGGACGCCCTCCAAATATCGGAAAAGTTGACGGCAGTCTTATTTGATAAAACTGGAACATTAACAAAAGGGATGCCAGAAGTTACAGATGTTGTTCCATTTGAAATATCAGAAAAAGAACTAATGAAAATAGCAGGAAGTGTTGAGAAGAATTCAGACCATCCATTAGCAAATGCTATTGTTAAAAAATCTGAAGAACTAAAGATTAGTCTCACAACTACTACAAAGTTTGATACATTTGGGGGAAAAGGTGTTGAGGCAAATATTTCTGGAAAAAAAGTACTTATTGGGAACAGAACTCTATTTACTGAAAAGAAAATTGATATCTCAAAAGAAATAGAATTACAGATAACTAAGCTAGAAACTGAAGGAAAGACTGCGGTTCTGGTATCTTCCGAAAATAAATTTTCTGGAATTATCGGAATTTCAGACACCTTAAAACAGACATCTATAGATTCAATTAAGGAATTAATGAACAATGGCCTCAAAGTCTACATGATTACTGGAGATAACAAGAGAACAGCTTCTGCTATAGCAAATATTTTGAGTATAAAAAATATACTTGCAGAGGTATTGCCTGAAGACAAGGCAAAGGAAGTAAAAAGACTTCAGAAAAATGGTGAAGTTGTTGCTTTCGTAGGTGATGGAATAAACGATGCCCCTGCCCTTGCCCAAGCGGATGTTGGAATTGCTATTGGGAGTGGTACAGATGTGGCCATAGAAAGCGGAGACATAGTTCTTGTAAAAAATGATACAAGAGATGTCGTTTCGGCAATAAAGTTAAGTAAAAAAGTCATGCAGAGAATAAAGCAAAACATATTCTGGGCATTTGCTTACAATACTGCGCTTATACCAGTTGCAGCAGGGGTCTTGTATCCTTCATTTGGTATTTCTCTAAGGCCAGAGTTTGCTGGTTTTGCAATGGCCATGAGCTCTGTTACAGTTGTAACTCTGTCCTTGATGTTAAAGAGGTTTAATCCTGATAAAAATTAAGGGGTGATAATATGGCAATTGATCCTGTATGTAAAATGACTGTTGATGAAAAGACTGCAAAGTTTAAGAGCGACTATAAAGGTAAAATGTATTACTTCTGTGCGCCGGGCTGTAAAAAAGCGTTCGACCAGAATCCTGAAAAATATTTAAAATAGATAACCAAAAGTTTTATAAGCATTTATAAAAATGGCTTGTTAGGCCCCGTTAGTCTAGACCGGTCAAGAATGCGGCCCTTTCGAGGCCGTGGCACGGGTTCAAATCCCGTACGGGGCACTTTTACAGCGATTGAAATCCCCCGGCTGAAAAATGCCTGAAAGTTCTGGATATAAATTTTGTATTTAAAATTTTAATTATTAAAAATAAAAATATTGAATTTAAGAAAAAGCTACTAGGGTAACTCCCATTGACCTTTCTACTTCTTTCAACTTAATAACGTCACTATCTTGCATCTTTGCATAAGAAGGGGTCTTTTCATATGCCAATAAAATTACCCCAAGTTCATTCTCTAGCGCTTTTATCTTGCCAAGAGTTTTGTCATCAATTTTTGCATAATCAGGACAGACTTTCATAATTTCACCAAAATATATACTACTCTTTAATATAAATTACTTTTGATGGATGGCATGGCCAGCCGCTTTTAGAAATCTATATCTTTCCCTCAAGCCATCCAATTCTTATTCCTTCATTTGAGTCAAACTCTGGGATATATGGTTTGATATCTAACACAGGTGTTCCTTCGATCATATCTATCCCTCTTATAAATAGTATCCCATCCTCTATTTTCAACAACTCAACTACCGATAGCCCAATGAAGTTCGGCCTGTGAGGGGACCGTGTGGCAAACACCCCCCTTAGATTTGTGTCCAGGTAAGGTTTAACAATAAGATGAGAGTATTCGGATCTATGAAAATAAAAAAGAACTAGTATATGGGAAAATCCATCAAGATCTTTTAAACCATCTTTATATTCTGGAAATATTTCAATTGTTCCTTTATACTCCATTCCGTCTGTTGAGTCCTTTGGTACGCCAAAAGGTTCGTTAAAAGGGGAATGTACAACACCTATTGGCCTTAATTTTATTTCTTCCATGAAACTAATTTTAATAAAAGATATATATCTATTTTCTTTATAGAAATGATTATAATTACAGTTAAATTAAAATAAGAATATTTTTAAGAAACTAAAACTATTATTATTTATGAAAGCTATAATAAAGCTAGACAAAGAAAATATAGAGCAAATATATGAAATTTATTCTTGGAAAACAGATGTTAGTAGTCTTCAGTTTGTTATTTCGGAAAAAGATTCTAAAAGTGGTATTTCTGGAGTTATAACAATAATAATGGAAGGAAATGATATGGATCTTTTCAAAAGACTGATGTATGGGCCAAGAAAAATGGGATTCTACGGAGAACTTGACAGGCTATTAGAATCAGAAGATTAATTTTTCAAATCTCTAATTATTAAAATTGAGTTTCTATGTTTTTGAATTGATAAAAGTTTCTTTAATCCATTTCCCTATTCCATCTCTCAGTTTTCTGTAAGAAGCTAACTTAGTTTCTTCATCTCCATTAAATAGGGAAGGGTCTTCGAAATTCATATGAATATACTCTTTTCCACCTGGAAAAAATGGACATCCTGTAGATGAGTCGCAAAGCATTACAACATAATCAAATTCTTTATCTAAAAATCCTTCAATCCCCTTTGATTTATATTTGGACATATCTATCCCAATTTCCTTCATTACCTTTATCGACATAGGATTAATTTCTGTGGGTTCCATACCTCCACTATATGCCTCATATAAATCAGGATAAAGAGAATTTACGAATCCTTCTGCAATCTGAGATCTATTTGCATTATGGGTGCATATGAAAAGTATTCTTTTTTTCATAAAAATAATTTCTCCCAAAAATATTTAAACATATTCATTTTTGACCCTCTAATGGTGTTCTTATGACATTAAATGTTGAGAAAACTCTAAAGAAGATAGAGGATTTCTACGGAGAAGTACCTTTTATTCTAAAAGAGATATCTAAAGATGAAAAAGACTTCATAACTTCGGTCCAAAAACTTTTTCACCTAATGGGGTCAAATAAAGTTTTCTCACCAAAAGAAACTGAACTATTTGCTATTGCAAGTGCTGTCGGAAATAATGGCAGTCATTGTTTAGCGTTTCATATTAAACAAGCCCTAAAATTTGGGGCTACTGAAGAAGAATTATTCCAAGTTATATTGATAGCTGCTCTTATGGCAGAATCGTCCTCACTTGCTGTGGGGCTTAGAAGGTTAAAGGAGATAGAAAATGAAAGAGGAATTACTAAAAAAGATTAAGGAAAAATATGGAGAAATACCATTTATTACTCAAGAGATATCTAAAGATGAAGAGTACTTTGTTCCAAGGACCAAGAGAGTTCTTCACCTTATGGGTGGAAGCGCCCTTGATACAAAAACAGCTGAACTTGTTGCAGTTTCGGCTGCTGCAGCACTTAAAACCCCCTTTTGTCTAGATGTACATATAAGAAACGCCATAAATGCAGGTGCTACAGTAGATGAATTATTCAATGTTATTGAAATAAGCGCCCTTATCTCAGAATCCTCTGCCCTTGGTATGTCTTTAAGGGAATGTAAAAAGGTAATTGATTCGATTGAAAGTTAAATTCCTTTTTCTTTCTTAAATGAACTTAAGATATCAATTAAATCTGGTTTTCCTACTTCTTCTAATGAATACTTTACCCTAATTAGAGGTTTATTTAACTCCATTAGCTTGCCTATGTCTATGGGCGTTCCCACGATAACAGAATCACAAGGAACGTTATTTATCGTTGTTTCAAGCTCTTCTATCTGTTCTTTACTGTAACCCATTGCAGGCAGTACTTTCCCAAGTTGATTAAATTTTTCAAATATTTCTTTAATTGTGCCTATTGCCCATGGTCTTGGGTCAATGATTTCCTTGGCATTAAATTTATTTGCAGCCACTATTCCTGCCCCAAAACTCATGTTTCCATGAGTAAGAGTTGGTCCATCTTCAACAACTAGAACATTTTTATCTTCTATTAATTTAGAATCTTCAACATAAACTGGAGATTTTGCTTGTATTATAGTTGCAGTAGGATTTATTTTTTGAATATTCTTTTTTATAGTCTCAACTTGCTCAATTGTAGCAGAGTCAATTTTATTTATTATTATTACATCGGCCATCATTGCATTTGTTTCACCAGGGTGGTATGTTAGCTCTTGACCTGCCCTTAATGGATCGGCAATTACAATGTGCAAATCAGGTTTAAAGAATGGAAGGTCGTTGTTTCCCCCGTCCCAAAGTATAACATCCGCTTCTTTTTCTGCTTCCCTTAATATCTTTTGATAATCGACACCAGCAAATACAACTGTTCCATTTTCAATATGCGGCTCATACTCCTCTCTTTCTTCAATTGTGCAATCTGCCTTGTCTAGATCTGCATAAGTTTCAAACCTTTGGACTGCACTCTTTAAAAGATTGCCATATGGCATTGGATGCCTTACGACAACAACTTTCAATCCCATGCCTTTCAGTATATCTCTGACTTTTCTAGTTGTTGGACTTTTGCCACTTCCTGTTCTTACTGCACATATACTTATGACAGGTTTTTTTGATACTAGCATTACAGATTTTGGCCCCAAAATTGAAAAATCGGCACAACTTGAAAGAACAACTGATGCTTTGTCCATAACATAATTGTGGGATATGTCACTGTAAGATAAAAAAACCTTATCAACGTTATATCTTTTAATTAATTCCCTTAATCTGCTTTCAGAATATATTGGGATGCCATTAGGATATAATGAACCCGCTAACTCTTTGGGATAAACACGAT
Organism: Methanofastidiosum sp.; assembly: GCA_013178285.1. NCBI lineage: Archaea > Methanobacteriati > Methanobacteriota > Candidatus Methanofastidiosia > Candidatus Methanofastidiosales > Candidatus Methanofastidiosaceae > Candidatus Methanofastidiosum > Methanofastidiosum sp. Next base: position 41,758 of record JABLXD010000009.1, on the reverse strand, counting down.
CCTCTATATCTGGTATCTGTGTTGCTGTGAAACATACAACTTCATACTTTGAATTGTCTCTAAAATAAGTATTAAAATCATGAAAATCTCTACCGGCTGCCCCCATTATAATTACTTTTTTCTTCATTTAATCTCCACTTTGTGTATACCCTAAACTATATAAAAAGATGCCTATTTAATTAATCAATGGGATTGCCTGAAATAAAAAATATAAAGTATTTTCTTATTCCAATAATCCTAATAACAATACTTGCATTGTGTGAAACATATCCTCTCTATGGTAGATTTCAATATCCTTTATCATGGGATATATGGTATCATATGAGAATTGTGGAGAACTTTTCAAATGGATTTTTTACTTTTGATCCAGTTTCTTTTGGTCCTGAAGGGAGAATTCATACCTATCCCCCACTTTTCCATTTACTTTTATTAGGATTATACAAAATATTGAATCTTACCGGATTATCTATTATGGACGCTGCAAGGATAATGCCCGCAATACTGTTCCCACTATCTGCAATATCAACATTCTTATTTGTAAATAAATTTTATGGAAAAGAAATAGGTCTTCTAACATCATTTTTTGTACTTGTTATACAAGTCTCTCTTGATAGGGGAATAATAGCCTCGCCACAATCTCTTGCATTAGTATTGATTCCTCTAGGCCTTCTTACATACCTTTTAGGTTTAAAAGAAAGGAAATACTTGTATGTCTCTGGAATTATATCTTCAGCTATTTTTTATACACACGGCCTTTCATTTATTGTATTCTTTTTATCAATTATAGTGTTCACGTTGTTCTTATATTTTACTAAAAGAGAAATTAAACTCCATAATTTCTTAATATTTGCTTTAATAACGCTTATTATCTCCTTCCCATGGATTATTCAGCTCCTGAGGTATGGAATTGCATCAAACATTCCCTATGGAGGAGTATTCAAACTATCATTCTACCCGGTAAAATTAGGGTACATAACTATGGCCTTAGCCTTGCCAGGAATAGTATTCTTGATACTAAGAAAGAGAGAAGAAGATTTAATGTTAATTTCCTGGGGCATGGTGTCTTTTCTTCTATCCAGAAACTATATCGCAAGTCTGGATCTTCTCCCCTTTAGATTCTTAGAATTTTTGGCCTATCCACTTGCTTTTTATTCTTCTTATGCCATATTTGAATTTGCTAAAGATAAAAGAAAAGAAGTAGTTATTGCAGCAATTGTTGGAATTATGATTATATCTTCTTTCCCAGCTGCAGAATATGTTTCAAAAGTCAAGCCAATGTTGGTAAATGAGGAGTATTCAAGCTTTTCATATCTAAGTGAAAATTCTATTCCGGGGGATTTCACAGTTGCTTCGTCTTGGTTTAATTCTCCTATAATCGGTAAAATTTCAGGGTTGAAAACTGTGGAAGGGGGGTATGCCTCAGGTAGCTGGGACTATGTCAAGAGAAGTCAAGACATAAAAGCCCTTTATTCTGGAAATCATACCGTTATAGATAATTATGATATAAAATATGCATACCTTGGACCTAGAGAAACGGCAGAGTTTAAAAATAGTGAAAGCTATTTAAATGCTTCTTCAATTGATAAATTATACAGTACAGGTAAAACCTCTCTGTACATATTCTGGGGTGATAATTATAAATAAGATTTTGGCATATCCTACTTTGGTTTTGATTACAATCTCAATATTTTTCTTAGGTTGTACCAATCAATCGTCAGACTTGGGAGAATATGAAGCAAAGCTCTCAATAGATGAGTTTGAGAAGGCGAAAGGCATCGTTGGAGAAGCGTATATAAACCAAAAGACTAGCGAAGGCAAAATCAAGAGAGTGGGAGATATTTATTATGTCGATCTAGCTTTTAAAGGCTCAAAAAGATATTTTGACTTTAATATGATGATTATTGACCCAGTGACAGATAGGGAATTATTATCTGACCTTAAAACACCCGAGAATCTTGAATATTGTAGAAATTACCTAAATTATAGAGGATTCCCTGAAGATCAAAAAAACTCAATATTGAATAATCTTATTTCTAAAGATAGTTTCTCTAAAACAACACTGAATGAAATCATTTTAAGCGTTATAACTACAGAAGCTCAATCAAAAGAAAGGCAAGAGCTTTACAACAGCTACTTGGATAAACTTCCCCCAAAGATATCAGATTTTATGGAAATTAAATTCCCTCAGGCTTCAACTGATGCAATTAATATTGCAGATTTACTACTTAGGATATTTGATAAAAATAAATTCTTAATAGATATAGCTGCCAAATCTGATTTTGAGTATGAAATGACTACAGATAGCATAACTTTGATTATGCAAGATCCTTTTGAAAAATCCTTCTTTATTGATGATGGAAAGGACGGCACACTAGATAGGTGGAGTCGATACACTTCTGGAACTTTAAGTGAAGATTATTGGAATCTTGACAAACAAGACGGATTCGAAGTAAAAAGGATATACAAATATGATTCACAAGTTTGGAGAAATTTCTCTAATTTTGAAAAGGAGTATAGGAATACAGGAGAATACCCAATTACAACAGACTTCTATAAAGAGTGTGTTCTTTACGATTATAAAAAAGATGGAGAGTATGGTATAATCATAGGGGTGATCTCAGGACCATATGTTTACAGGCACTATGGCGCAGACAAATATTATCCATTTGAAGCTGTAATTGATTTCTATAGCGACAAAACTAATGTTTCAGACATTAACTACTTATATGACCAATTTGGAATTAGGAACAAAGGATGGATATACATTGATCCAGACCTGCCCCTAAGTGAAGCTACTGATGCCAAAATTGAAGAAAAAGGAAAAATTCTAGATGATGTTGTAAGATTACTAATGGATCAACAAATATTAATCCCTACAATCCCAGAAGATAAGCCCAGTGCACCTGCAATAGAGGTAAATTAAGGTAAATACTCCTCCAATTCGGGATAAGTTACTCCCGTCAGGACAATAACAACTTTAAGAATGTCTGGAGAGTTATCTGTTAGAGATACACCCCAGATTATTTCTGCATTTTTATGTATTCTTTCCTCTATGTGGCCAGTTACATTTGTTGATTCTTTTAAAGCCAAATCTTTGTTTCCAATTATATTAATAAGCGCACCATTAACATCTTCTAGTTCTAAATCAAATTTAGATTTTAATGCACTTTCATAGGAATTAATTGTCTTATTATCCCCCTTACCTTCACCTACCCCGATATAGCATGCTCCGCCTTTATTTATAACAGTTCTAAAGTCGGCAAAATCAATATTAACAAGACTCGGAAGTGCAAGGGATAGATACAATCCTTCAATCTTTTCCCAAAAAGGAGAGAATCCTCTTGAAAATACTGTTCGTTGTTCATCTTCCCTTATAATGTAAGAATTTGAATATTTTTTCAATTCAGAAAATTTCTCTTTTGAAATTTCTTTACCCACGTTAAGTACATCATCTGCCTTTATTACGGGAATAGGCACAGCTTTACTATCCTTTGCCAATTTAAGTAGAATTGAAGCTAACTTAATATTTATATCAGATAGATCAGTCAAAACAAAAACAATATTTGCTATACTAAAAAATCCACTAAACTCTTCTCCAACTTTTGAAGCGACCTTCGATAAATCTTGAATGTTTTCTGAATAATCAATTTTATTTTTTAACGTGTCATTTATAAAAAATTTCTTTTCTGTTTTTAAAAATTTTAATCTTTCTTTGTCGTATCCAATCGCTAGAGTTTTCAAGTCAAGATTTTGAGGTTTAGATTCTAATATTTTAAAACTCTCTTCTCCGATTCCTATAACCATGATCTTAAGTTTCTGAGAATCTGTGTCCTTCTTAGACTGGCCCATTAAAGTTTTTTTAAGATATTTTTTTATAAGGGTTATTGTTTGTAAGTTTATGGAAGAATTATATTTTATCACTGGCAACAGTGGAAAATTCAAAGAAGCCAGAGAAAAACTGAAACATATTGATGTTGAACTTATTCAAGCAAATATTGGATATCCAGAAATTCAAGCTTCAGATCTTAAGGAAATAGCCTTATTTGGGATTGATTTTTGTAGCGAAAGCCTTAAAAGTCCCTTCTTTTTAGAAGACTCGGGACTGTTCATAGAAGAACTAAACAGCTTTCCTGGACCGTACTCAAGGTATGTCCATGAAACCCTTGGAAACGAGGGCATCCTAAAGCTTCTGTTGAATTCAAACAATAGAAGTGCATACTTCAAATCTACCGTGGGCCTATATATGAATGGCCCACATATATTTGAAGGCATATCTAGGGGCACTATCTCAAATGAAATAAGAGGTCAAGGAGGATTTGGATATGATCCAATATTCATTCCCGAAGGAACCTCAAAAACATTTGGAGAAATGACTACTATTGAGAAAAATAAATATTCTCATAGGGGCAAAACTCTTGAAATCATGGCAAAGTACCTTGAAAATGGAGTTGAATAAATGGCAAGAATGCATTCAAGAAGAAGAGGAAAATCCGGTTCAAAAAAGCCGGTAAGAACTTCAATGCCACATTGGGTTGAAAAAAGGCCAGAAGAGGTTGTTGATTTAGTAGTAACTATGTCAAAAGAAGGTCACGGACCCAGTATGATAGGAATTGTATTAAGGGACCAGTATGGTATCCCTGATGTAAGACTTATAGCTGGGAAGAGCATTAATGAGATATTGAAGGAGAACAATCTCCAAAGTGAATATCCAGAAGACCTTTTCAATCTTATTGCTAGAGCCGTCAACTTAAGAAAGCATCTTGAGCTTAATCCAAAGGATCTCCACTCAACAAGAGGATTAAATCTTATTGAGTCAAAGATTAGAAGACTTGGGAAATACTATTCTGCGAAAGGTAGAATTCCGCAAGACTGGAGATACCACCCAGAAAAGGCTCAGCTTATTGTAAGATAAATCTTTTTTTATTCTATTTTATTAATTTTCATTTAAATAATAAATAAAGGAATAAAATTGATTATATTCTATTCAGAAATTCTTAAAAAGAACATTTGAAAGTGTTGATATATGGGTGATTATAGGAGATTCCTATTGCCCCCTATTTTGGCAATACTTATACTAGGGGCGATGCCTGCAATATATTCAGATAGTTCTGAAGAATATTATATGCTTAATCTAATTAATAATGAACGGCAATCACAAGGCCTTGAGCCCCTTACCATGAATTCAGCTCTTTCTAATGCTGCAAGACTCCACAGCCAGGACATGATTAATAGGAATTTCTTCAATCATGTAAATCCTGATGGCCTAGCCCCTTCAGATAGGGCTAGAAATGCAGGATATAATTTCATTGCATTGGCCGAAAATATTTGTGGAAATCCCTCAATAGATGCAGGCCATTCTTCTCTTATGGGTAGCCCTTCTCATAGAACAAATATCTTAAATTCAGCCTACAAAGAGGTAGGAATAGGTATAGTTGATGGTGGGCCATATGGAAAAATGATAACTCAACTTTTTGGAACACAGGCAGGAAATTTGGTGACTCCCTCAAATACTCAATCTCAAGACTCACAAGGAAAACCTGATCTAACAATAAAAAGTATAGATTATTCTGGACAAACTGAATCTTTAAAACCAATATCCATGAAAATAACGCTAAATAATTCAGGTAAGAAAAATGCCGGAAAATTTGTATTTGCTGTTTTTGAAGGATTGCCAGAAAAAGGAAATTTTTTAGGAAAAGTAAATATTTCTTCACTCTATGCAGGACAAAGCATAACTGCCAATTTTAATTGGACGCTCCCTTCAGAAGGAAGTTATACATTATATTTTATTGTGGATTACAACAATGAAATTGAAGAAGAGAACGAAAATAACAATATAGAAACTTATTCCCTCTCAATAAAGTCGACATCAAAGCAAAATGGTACAGAAGAAACAGTAAATAATACTGCACCACCTACAACAAGCGGTAAATCAGACTTATACCTCTCTAATAGTGAGCTATCCTACTCCCAAAACGTATACCAAGGGACTTCTTCTTTAGTTTCATTTAGGATAAGAAACATTGGGAAGTCAACTGCTTTTGAAGTTCCAGTTAAAGTTTATGTAAATGGCAACCTTAAATCATCTTCAAATATAAATCAGCTTTTATCTTCTTCTTACATAGATATGTCTTTATATCTTACATTCACGGACCCAGGCGAATATAGCATAGAAATCAGAGTTGATCCTGAAAACATTATTGATGAAATATCAAAATCTAATAACTATATTAATTTCAACATAAGGGTAATGAAAAGAGAAAACAGTTCAGTTACGGCTCAAAATAATGTGAAAACCAATAAAGATATTGATTTACTGATATACCCATATTATATTACTATTGAAGAACAAGAAAACGAATTTCTTACTGTTAAAGCCAAAATAAAAAACAAGAGCGGTACTAGAGTAGAAGATTTTTCAGTTACTTTTTATGAAAAAGATAATAATAGTTCTAATAATATATTTATAGAAAAAATATATCTTTCTTTAGACCCAGAAGAAATAGTTGAAGAAAGTATTAGGTTTGTCCCAACTAAAAATAATGGGGAAGTTATTGTATCTATCGATGAAGAAAACAAGATTAATGAGACTAATAAAAATAATAACATTGCCAGTAAGAAATTTTACAGAAATGTAAATCAAGAAATGCTTGATTCTGAAAGAAGTTTGATATTAAACACGACCCCTGAAGATGTAAATAGCTCTAAGTTTATCACGATATCAATGAAACTAGAAGACATTAATGCATCAAATGTCTATTTATATTACAAATATGATGAATCAAACAGTTCTTTTTTCATTCTAAAGATGAATAATGAAGGGAATAATAGCTACTTAAGTGAAGTAGATCCTTCAGGAAGGAATAAGTTATTCTATTATTTTGAATTAGATACAGGCAATGAAATTATAAAATCACCTTCTGAGTCGCCAAATGTCCTTTATTCTGTCGATATTAACTATCAAAAAAATATTGAAGAAAAAAGTAATCCCGGTTTTTTAGATAATATACGGAAGCTATTTGGACTAGATTAATCTCGCAGAGTACAATAAAAACTATTGAAAGAGTGGATTAATAAAAATAATAAAGAAAATATTTTATTAAACTATAATTACATTGGCTTTGAAATGCCCAAAGGTTCTAGTTTGCAAGCATCGTATGCTTTGTGTGCTGCGCCTACTCCGTATTTCGTTGAAATCTCTGCCAGAGCAGATTCTATTGTTTTGCGTGTTGACGGATTTTTAGCGTCTCCCAATTCGCTTTTTATTACTTCTACAAGATCTAGATAAGTTTTTTCTATTGCCATTAGTTTCAACTCCTATAATTATGCCATTCGATGCATAATTACATACTAAGATATGCTTTTTAATATATAAAGTTTTCGTTGATTGTATAAAAATATGTTTATTAATATCGGCAATTGTAGGAAGGCTAAAAATAGTTACGTATGCCTAATATTAAATAAATTAAGTAAAAGATAGTAAGAATTGATAACAAATCCAAAGTTTTTAGGGGCATTATCTACAATAAAGGTAAAATCTTAATAACAGGCCGTTTGAACAATATTCTAAAATTAACTATAAATCTCCATTATGTTTGGGAAACAAAATTTCTAAAACAGAGTGTTAAAAAGTGCGGGGGATGGGATTCGAACCCACGAATACCTACGTAACAGGACCCTCAATCCTGCGCCTTTGGCCATGCTCGGCAACCCCCGCGCTTCAAATCTTTTCAACTAGACTTTTCAAATTGTCCAATTTTGTTGACAGCATGTCCAAAGCTTTTGAAACTAATTCGTTAGCATTCATATTTTCATAAGATTCTACAAAGAATATAAATGCGTCATTTTCATAAGATATTTTAATAACTCCTTGTTCACAGGCTTCTTCACAGGCTCTACACATTGTGCATTCATAAATATCTTTAACTTTAATTTGATCTTTTTCCTTGTAAAGAATATCTTTGGGGCATTTAGGAACACATTCTTCGCATATATCACATTTATCTAAATTCAAATCAATCTTAGGAATATATTTATAACCTGCATTTGCTATCTGCCATTTTGCATGATCTTCTGCGGTTCCAATTCTTGCTATGGCATCAAATTTTAATTCTTGCCCCTCACCGAGTTTAGTAATTGGTATGTCTTCAAGAATTGGATGTATATCTGGATCTCCAGAAACTAAATCTCTTGAGTAAACGGTGCATGGGCCTGTTTTTTCAAGAGATAAAGTAACTGAGCATTTTTCACACCCTTCATTACACCCGCATTCTTCAGGAGATATATAGATTTCAGATGCATTATTTAATGGAATTAATCCTACCCTATGTGCGATTATTTCATCAAAAACTGGAGAATTATTTTTATAAAATTTAAGATAGTCGACTGCCATTGAAGGCATTTCTGAAATAAAAATACGTCTCAAGGCGTTGACCAATGGTACAGATACTCCTCTGACCAGAAATCTTAATTCTCTTTCGTCTTTTTTGAAAATCTCAATTTCCATTATACTCTTCTACCTCTCTTGCCCCCTTTGGCTCTTGTACCATCATGAGGTATAGGTGTAGCATCCTCAATTTTTCCAATTCTAAGTCCCGCTCTAGTAAGAGCCCTGATAGTTGCTTGAGCTCCTCTGCCTGGGGTCTTTGCTTTGTTTCCGCCTGGCGCCCTAACTCTTATGTGGACAGCTACTACTCCCTTCTCTATAGCTTCTTCAGCTGCTTTAGCTGCTGCTTTCATTGCAGCATAAGGGGATGATTCATCTTTACCTGTTTTAACGATCATACCGCCTGAAACTCTACTTATAGTTTCAGCACCCGTTAGGTCTGTTATATGAATTAGAGTATTGTTATATGAAGCATATATATGGGCTACTCCCCATCTTCCACCTTCTTTTGGCATTAATTACCCTCCTCAACTACTGTTTTTTTAGGAACTTCTGGATGACTTGGATCATTTAATGTTGATCTAGCAGAATATCCAATTGAATCTTCGATAGATTTAGGAACTAGATAACTTGGGATTGATACCTTGGCACCGTTTAATACAATATGTTTGTGAACAATGAACTGTCTTGCTTGCTTTGGTGTTTTTGCCAGTCCCCTCCTTAATACAAGTGATTGTAATCTTCTATCAAGTATATCTTCTAGAGATAACGTTAATACGTCCTCTAATGTAGATTCATCTTTTAATATTCCATATTTTTGAAGCATTGTTATAAGGTCTTTAGTCTGATTCATTGATGCCTCATCATGGCTTGCCAATAGAGCTCTTGCTTGTCTTCTAACATTTCTAAGGAAACTCAAAGCTTTCCAAATTTCTTTTTTGTTAGCAAGTCCGTATTTTTTCATCAATACGTTTTCAGATTCAATTCTATCTTTTTGCCATGGATGAGATGGTTTATCATATTTACGTCTAGTTTTTCTTGGATCGCCCACTCAAATCACCTTGCAGCCTTTTTCCTCTGAACTCCTAATGAGGTTCCTTTTCTAAATGAGGATTTTGTTCTTTGCCCCCTTACAGGAAGGCCAAGCTGGTGTCTAACACCCTTATAGCTTTTCATCTTTCTCATTCTGTTAAGGTCTTCTCTCAATGACATTAACAATTTTGGCCCGACTACGTGCATATTCTCGCCAGTTTCGTAGTCCTTTCTCCTATTAACAAGCCATACTGGAATGCCATTTTTTATAGGATCCTCAATAATTGTTTCAATTAATTTTAATTTTTCTGGAGGTATATTTCCTACTTTTGTCTTTGAGGATATACCTGCCACTTGAGCCACAGCTCTAGCCATAACTGGTCCGACACCTCTTATTTTCAATATTCCAACTTCAAAGATGTCGTTTCCCATTATGTTTGTACCTAGTACACGAACAATACCTTTTACTTCTTCATCCATATAATCACCATAGCGCCGGGGATGGGATTTGAACCCATGCACTCCAATGGAGAACGGGCTTTCCAGGCCCGCGCCGTCCCAAGCTCAGCAACCCCGGCTATGAAGCAAATATAACATTATACCCATATTTCTTCTTTATATTCACCTTTTCAAAGCTTTTTTCTAATCTCTCTTTTATAATATTTACCCCTTTTCGTATTACAAGTTGTAGATTTCCACCTTCATATAAATGTTTTGGTGCTTCATCTATCATAAGTCCGACTACGTCCATTCCTGAAGACACAGGGGGGTTTGTCAATATAATATTAAACTTATCAAGCTCTTCATAAAGGTTTCCATGACTTACCGATGCGTTTTTGATAGTATTAAGATTTATATTTCTTTTCGTTAAATATATTGCCCTCTTGTTTATATCTCTCATATGGACTTCTGAAACGTAAGATGATGCAACTATTCCTATGACTCCGTATCCGCATCCCATATCAAGTACTTTATGATTTTTATTTAACTCCATAAGTTCACATAGTGCTAAAGTTCCTTTGTCCACTCTCTTTGAAGAGAAAACACCCGGTGCAATATCAAATTGATACATTTTTCCCAATATCATTTCTGAGATTCTGTCTATTTTCAAGGGTGCTGTAACATCTTCAGAGTAATAGTGCGGCATTAATTCCACGTCCTTGGATAGACACCAGTTTCCATTAAAACGGATAATGATTTTGCAACAATACCATTATCATTTTTAAGTATGTCTTCTGAAGTCATTTCAGCTTCTGAAATTGAAACTGCCTCGTTTTTTAGAGTCATTATAGCGACTGTTTCTCCCTTTGATATTCCGCTTTGTAATTTAGATACGCCAGGAACTGTAAGCACTGATCCTTGGCATAATGCCTCTACTGCAGTATCTTTAATCCATATTTTTTTTAATGGATCGAGAACTATTTCATAGGGCATTATATATTTCTTTAATATATCTTCATTGTTTTCTTCTACCGAAAAAACTTTTGCATCTAGAAGGTCTTGAAGCAATATTGTGGACTCTTCTCCAAAAATTCCCGTTTTAGTCCTTCTTAGCTCTTCCATGCTTGCACCGCATCCCAATGAAAGCCCCATATCGTAACATAGCTTTCTTATGTATGTCCCAGCGTCACACCCGACTCTCATGAGAATATCTTTTTTTTCTATCTCTATTGGTTTTAGGTAATGTACTTTTCTAGTCCTAACTCTTCTCTTAACTGCACTTTTTACAGGTGGCTTTTGATACAAAACACCTTCGTATTCTTTTAATATCCCCATAAGATCGTTTTGTGGCACTTCTTTTTGTAGATGAAGCACGCAAACATATTCCTTAGGAGAGGTCATTAAAAGTTTAACAAGTTTTGTAGCTTTCCCAAGAGTGACAGGTAATACTCCTGAAACGTTAGGATCAAGTGTTCCAGAATGACCAGCTTTTGATATGCCAAGAACTTTTTTTACCCAAGAAGTTACCTCGTGAGAAGTAGGCCCTCTGGGTTTATCTATATTGACAATACCTTTCTGCAAAAGTTCGTTTAAACTTCGTTCTTCAGGTTTTTTCCCATATCTCGAACTTGTCTTGTCCTTTGATTTATATAATATGTCTCCATCGGACAATTTCAACTGTACCCCTCTACCTTGGCCTTTAGTATGGCCTCCTTAAGGGTATCGTCAGATGCGCCTTTTTCGACGTTAATTTTAACGTCCCAAGGCTCAAGATGCTTTATATTGCATCTTCTTCTCTTAACACCAGTTAATTCCTTTGGCCCTGAAACAACAACAAAGTTTTTGTTTACAATTTCTACTATAACGCAGTTTTTATCTGCTTCTCTTCCTAAAAGTTTTGTACAAACTCTTCCTATTTCCATTGCCATTATGTCACCTCCAATTTATACCCGGTCGCCCTTTGGTACCGGTGATATGTTATTTATGGCTGCAATTATGATCTGGCTTACTCCCTCAGCACTCAACCTAAGTGAGTTAATCACAAGATCATATGAAGCCAAATTAGATATATCCACATTATAAATCTTTTGATATCTGCTTATTTCACTTTTTTCTCTTAATTCTGTATCTTTAAAGATCACATCGTAGTTGAGATTTTCTCTTTGAGATATTCTTCTGACTCTCTCATCAAAAGGAGCAGTAATCCAGACACTTAAGTCGGGTTCTATCATGAATCTTGCCATTCTTCCTTCAAGGATTATATTGTCCTTGGCCCCTAGTTCTTTCTGCCTTCGGTCAACTTCAATGTCAATTGAGTAATCATTCTCAGCTAGTTTAGAAAAATCACCTAAGGACATTCCTCTTTCTTTAGCAAGATTTCTAAAGATATCTCCAGTATATATGTGTGTATATCGAAGTTCCTCTGAAACAATTTTGGCTACAGTTGTTTTTCCGCTGCCGGGAGGTCCCCCGATAGTCACACGCATTAGATTTGTCCTCTTACTTCCTTTTTAATTAGGTCGCTTGTGCAACAAGGGCAGAGAACGCCTCCAAATTTTCTTTCTGGTCTCTTTTTAGTTTTTGGTAATCTTCTCATTTCGTAAGATCTCAAACCTCGTGGCACTCCACCAAGAATAGCTCCACACTCGGCACAATGAGGTGTACCTGTTCTCTTTTCTCTGTAATGTGTTACTACTTTTCCAGAAGGTGTTCTTACATTTTTTCTCTTTAAAGATCTTGATCTATACATCGGTCTCGGCATAATTTCTCACCTCTAAGCCATTCCCATTATTTTTCTAAGTATATTTGATACTACTGAACTTGAAAATATATACCATCCAAGCCATCCTAGCCAATCACCAGTTTGTAATCCAGCGGGACTACTTCTGTGAAACAATTGAACAAGAAGTGTGTCAAAAGGTAGTTTAACAACTACTGGATCTACAATATCTGCTGCAGGGGACTGCCTAAGCCATGAAAAGAAGATAAATATTGGTATCATAGTTATATACAAGGGTTTAAATGACATTGACATTAGCTTTCTTTGCATTTCATCTATTCTGCCTTTCTTTTTCTGAAGCTTTTTTATTCTATTCTTATCATTTGCCTTCTGTGCAGCAAGCATTTCTTTCTGAAATGCAGTAGTTTCTTCCCTCATTGATTTGAGTTCCTTTTGATCTACTAGAAGGTACTGAACGAGTGTAAGTGTAGTTCCTATTACAATAGCTACCACTAAAATAGCATACATCGACCCGTATGCAAATAGCCATCCAAATGCTACGTCCAGTGCCCTATATATGGGATTTAATATAGCATCATATAAACTCATTATTTCCACCTAACCTAAAAATTGCCTGAATGCAGGCATCATTTCACCCATTTGCTCTTTTGCTAATTCCTCGTACATTCTATAAACAATACCCACTGTTAAAAGTATTCCTGTACCAGTACCAAGGGCCCCAGTGAAATCGGCAAATGCTGCAAGAAGTCCGACAAATATACCTCCCATTAGAGTAATTGGAGGAATATACCTGTCAAGAACTTTTTCTAATATTCTAATATCCCTTCTAAATCCAGGTATTTGCATTCCTGAACCTTGAAGTTTTTTGGCAACTTCTTTTGGGCCCATACCAGTTAAATCAATCCAAAGGACTGCAAACATGGCACAAAGGGCTATAAATATAACTAAATATATTATTGCTCTTAAAGGTTCATTGATTAATACTTCAAGACTATGAGGAGGAGTTAAGTAATAAATAAGGCCACTTTTTGCACCCCCAAATTCATTAAACGTTCCAAGCCAATTTATTCCTCTACTAGTTAAGACTCTAGCAAATAACTGAACATTTGCGAATAATGCTGCTGCTAAAATGACTGGGATATTTGAAGCATATAAGAACTTGATGGGATATCTTCCTCTTGCCCCTCTGAATTTACCATATGATAGTGGTATCTCCAATCTCATTCCTTCGGCATAGACTACAATTAAGAATACTAATAAAGTAAAGAATACCTGCGTAATATCTGGGAGTAAACCTCCCCTAACCCAGACAGGTTGCCCATCTATAAATGATTTTACAAATGCAGGGATAGCCCCAATAAATTCATCAGGATTAATCGGTGACTTGGCAAAACTAAAGGCTTCCCATAATATCCTCTGAGAAACATTTGCTGCGATAAATAAAGAAATACCGGAACCGAATCCCCACTTTGTAACAACTTCGTCCATCATTAATACTAAAAGCCCGCCGATGGCAAGCTGTAAAATCATGAAGCCTAACAAAAATGAACTATCAGGTCTACCAAATGCACCACCCAATATCCATATTGCCGCTTCAAAAAAGCATAGGAAAATTGCTAATATTTTTTGAGTGCCTTGGAAGGATGCTTTTCCCTTAGGGGAAGAAAGATCAAATTTTATAATTTCAGAACCTGCGAGTAACTGCATTATAATTCCTGCAGTAACAACTGGCCCTATACCTAATGTTAAAATTGACCCATTTTCTCCAGCCATGATAGCCCTAAGACCAGCAAAGTAATCAATCTGGCTTCCTGTTACCCCATATATAGGTATTTCTGCCAATATGAAATAGATGAATAACATCAATCCACTCCAAATTAATCTCTTCTTTAGATTGATACGCTTTTTTGGTAATGTTACTTCTGGCAAAAATCTAAATATACTTTGCTGAAGTCCTTCAACGGCTGCACTCATTAATTGTCACCTGCAATTACAGCTTCTCCGCCAGCTGATAATATTTTTTCTTCTGCTTTTTTAGAGAATTCATTTGCTGTGATAACATATGTTCCCTTGACGTTACCTTTTCCGCATACTTTTTTAACGCCTAATTTTGAAACATCAACATATATCTTTCCTTCCTTCTTTTCAGCAACGTTCTTATCCATTAAAGATTCAATCTGTTCTTCAATAGCCCCGACATTGATAAAGGAAGTATCTTTTCTCAAGTATGAATCTCTAGAAAATCCATAGGATCCTATGTGACCAGGCATTGTGATAATTGTTCTTGTCCATTTTGTCTTCTTTTTCTTACCGCTACCAGCAAGTCCTCTTCCACCCCTGTGACCGCCCCCTCTTCTTTTCTTAGAGCAGCCACCGCCACATGTCCTTGATCCTCTCATTTTTGTACTCTTCTTTTTTACTCTGATCATCTTAAAACACCTAAATCATTTTTTGAATAAGGCCGTTGATTTCAACATCCCTTGGACCTAGAGTTCCGCCCAATGTATAAGGTTTTTTAGTTGCCTCATACCCTTTATGGGGTGGGTGAAGCCTAAATACCTTTTTTATGTTAAGGTCAGAAAGTTCAGCTTTAAATTCCAAATATTCTTTACAGAACGATTCTATGTCTTTACCTGTTTTTTCCTTTACATATTCCTCAGTTACTCGAACGTCTCCTTCTAGTCTACCCCACTTAATTATGAGTTTGGCTAAAGTATCAGAGTCAATCGGCCCGTACGTAACATAATCTTTAACTTTTTGAAGCATTCCTGCAAAGGATTCCCTATCATCAATTATAACGCAGTGATTTGCTTTAGTTAAATTAAGCATTTTAAGAGTGTCTTGTACATCTTTTCTTACATCCACCCTTCCTCTTACTCTTACAACGGCTAGTCTGTTCATAATCTCACCTAATTAGTATTTCCTGTGACAATACCTATGACCTTAATATCTCTCTCCTGAGCACTCATTGTATTTGTTTGGTAAAGCGCGTCCATTACTGCATTTGCAAAGTTAACTGTTGTCTGTGTCTGGCCATCTGTTTTTGACCACACATCTTTAATTCCTGCAAGTCCTAAGATTTTCTTTCCAACTCCCCCTACTGCAAGTCCTAAACCGTTTGGAGCGGGTATTAAAGTTACAGTGACACTACTTGCCTTACCTGTTACTCTAAATGGAACTGTATGTGCTGTGCCGCATTTACACTCCCAACTGCCACATCCCCTCTTAACTTGGATAACGTTTAGTTTGGCATTGTTGATTGCTTTTCTAATTGCAGGCCCGACTTCCTTTGCTTTGGCCTTCCCTATTCCAACGTAACCATTTCTGTTACCAATAACAACCATCACTGAAAATCTAACTTTTCTTCCAGAGTCAGTCATTCTCTGGACCATGTTTATATTCAAGACTTCCTGATTGTTCTGATCAGTCACTTCAGGTAGTAATACATCTACAATCTCAGGCTCCATTATTCTGAGTCCCTTATTTAATATTTGTGATATATCGGTAATCTCTCCATTTGCAACCATTCTGCCAAGTTTTGTCTTGGGGACCCATCTATTTCCCATAGATTTTTTCTCTTCCTCAAGTCTCTTTTTCTCTGATATGGATAATTTCTTTATTACTTCTTCTTCAGAGACTGTATCTTTAATAATGTCCTCTTCAGTACCTTCATCTTCCAGGGGAGTTTCTTCTAATGCTTCTTCGGTATTATCTTCAACTACCTCACTTGGTTCTTCAATTATCTCGTTAGTATCAAGACTCTCTAATGGCTCTTCCTTAACTTCCTCAACAGGTTCTTCAATGATTTCTTTTTTCTTTCTTGGCATTATATACACCTCATAGCTTGTCTAATTTAGATTTAACCTCTTCAAAAGTCCCTGGCATTTTTGAAGGGTCTGTTTTATTTTTTAAATAATTTGAGAATATTTTTTCCTTTAAAGATCCGTCGAGACCTTCATAATATGAAGATATGTCCCCTCCCTTTAATCTCTCCTCTGGGGGGAAAATACTCTCGTCCACATTAACGCTACACCCTGCATCGATAAATCCCTTTAAAGCAGCGTAACTCCTTCCTCCTTTTATAGACCTTTGAAGACCTATATCAAGTATGAATTCATCAGCTATTTTAGAAGCCCTTTTACCACAAAGGTATCCTGTTAGGTAGGCCGCTGGGGTATTGCCACAATGGAAGGTCCAACCCATCTCCCTTAATTCCTTTGAAAAGGCAGTTACAAGGGTTTTATCACCTTCAAAGGTAGAACTTACAATTTGGACTATTATATTATTTAGTGATTTTCTTATTACGACCCTATTCTTTCCAGATTTAACTAAGGCTAATCTTCTCTTATAGTTAGTCTTACCGTCTCTTCTTCTTTTGAAAGGTACTCTTGATCTTGGTCCTGTTGACATTGTTTCACCTCTTCCTCTTTTCGGACATAAGGCCGTGTTCTTTTATGTAAGTATTCATGTAAGAAACACTTCTAAATGCTCCACCTTTAGCCATCCTATAAAGTTTTCTGTAAGATACTTTATCGATGTTCTTATTTTCTCTCAAGTCATTCAAAGTTCTTCTTAATGGTCTAATTGTATTAATCCATTTTCTCTTCTTAGGATATCTTGCAGTGGCTTTTCCTTTTCTAGATCCAAATCCACTCATTCTTCCTTTCTTTCTCTTAACGTGTCTCTCTCTTGCTCTGTGCCTTGATATGCCTGCTTCCTGCTTCTTTTTGATTTTGCCGCTATCAATCAATTTTCTTACATCTTCTCTTGTAATTGCCATAGAAATTTCTGATGCGCTGTTACCATCAATCCAAACTCTGCCTTCGCCGCATTTTAATAATTGTGCTGCAAGTCTTTTCTGTACACTTAGATCCATATGATCACTCCTCCACCGTTAAGCCGGCATCTTCGGCCTTTCTAACTATATCCGACCTTGTGTCGCTTTCAAGGCTAAGCGGGACTATCAATTTTTGAATATGATTCTTAATAGGTTCAATAGCATCAAATTCTTCAACTGAAGAAACTTTTACATATACCAATGAGGGATTTGCTATTTTGAGGTTAGACATAACTGCCTTTTTGACTATTTCAATCTTCTTTTTGTTTCCAACTGATGCATTGATTCTGACTATAACATTTTCCAATCCTTCAATTTGCCCGGGATTTGAAATCATGACCTCTTTCAAGCCAGATGCGTGTGTGCCTCTAACTTCTTTAGGGCCCCTGTAGCCAACTGAAACTAGTGGTTGTTTCCCACTTCTTTTCATCCTCATCTTGTTATCTTTACCTTTAGGTTTTCTCCATTTAGGATCGTTCTTAAAGGACTTATGTTTCCATGTTTCAGATCTCAGAAATTTTGGCCTCTTGCTATTAAGCTTTTTTCTCACTCTTAATAATCGTGAACTCATTTTTTCTCACCTATATTGGGGCTCCGTCCCTTTCAAATAAATATATACCATCTTGGAATACCCTTGGGTCTCTCTTTCTAACCCTAGTAGCAAGTTCTATATTGGCTGCAGTTTGGCCAACTTCTTCTATGTTAATACCATTTATAGTAACAAATTCGCCAGATACTTTAACGGCTACATTACCAAAAATATTAGCCCTTCTTGGACTCTTTTCCCCAAGGAAATTAGAAATCACAAGCTGCTTGCCATCTAATTTAACGTTCATTGGGAAATGTGCATATATTATTTTCATTTTATACTCAAATCCTTCTGAGACGCCCTTTATCATATTTTTTAGATGTGAACTGATGGTACCTATCATAGCTTTTTCTTTTTTGTATGCATGGGGCATTGATACTCTAACAATTTTATCTTCTTCTAGCTTTTCCATCTTAAGGTTCTTTAAGTGAAAATCTCTTTCTAATTTACCTTTTGGGCCTTCTACAGTTACTCTTGCCCCTTCTATCATAACTTTTACAGATTCTGGTATATCAATCAACCACTCGACATGTTGCACCATAAACATCACCTAGTAAACGTAAGCTAAAAGAATGCCTCCAATATTTTGCTCTCTGGCCTTCTTATGGGACATTACCCCGTTTGGTGTTGACATAATCAATATCCCAAACTCCTTTGCAGGAAGGTATCTCATTTCCCAATTTTCAATTTCATGATTCTTTGCGGGGGTTCTTGGTTTGATAACTCCGCACTTGTTTATGGCCCCCATTAATTCAACTTTAAACAGGCCATTCTTACCATCGTCTATAAATTCAAACGCTCCTATGTATCCCCATTTCTGCATAATTCTTAGGACATTTCCCATAAGTTTTGATGCCGGGATAACACAATCGGGCTTTCTAGCATTTTCATAATTATAAATATTTGAAAGTGCGTCGGCCAAAGGATCTATTTTCATCTTTAATCACCTAATGATATTTTTTGAAGCCAATTTTTCTGGCTACTTCTCTAAAGCAGCGCCTGCAGACCATGAGATTATACCTACGAATAACTGCACGGTGTGTGCCACAGCGTCTGCACGTTCTTGAGCCTACTCCAAACTTCTTATTCATATAATGTTCACCCCAAACTCCTGTTTGGCAAACAGTACCCCTTCTTCTTTAGTTAACTGATGCTTTCTGGGTACGTGGCTCTTTTTAATTCTTCTCTCTTTTACCCTATATCCTCTCTTTTGGAGATTAACACAAACATCCATTCCAAAGATTCCGACATCAGGATCATATTGAACGTCGGGTAGATCAATGTGTTCTTTTATACCAAAAGAGAAATTACCATGATTATCAAAACTTCTTTCCTTTAAATTAAACTCAACAGCTTCAAGAGTTCTCATAAGGAATTTATTTGCTTTTTCTCTTCTAAGAGTAACAGAAACTGCAATAGGTTCACTTTTCCTAATTGCAAAGTCTTTATTGGTCTGCCTAGCATTATTTCTAATAGGTGCCTGACCAGTAAGGAATTCAAGAAGTGCCCTAGCTTTTTCTAGTTTTTCTCCTGATTCTCCTACCCCAATGTTTACAGTTACTTTTGAGAGGTAAGGTTTTCTCATAGGATTTTCCCAATTTTTTAGTATCTCTTCCATCTTTACCAGCCTCACTCAATTTTAATTATGGGAGAATCTTTTCCAACGACAAGCACATAGTCTTTCAATGTCTGGAACTTGTCATTTCCTGATTCTAATAATACTGCATCTTTGTATATTCCAAATTCAGTGATTTTTGAAATCTTACCTATCTTTGAAACGTTTTTACCCTTAATAACTAGTCCAATGTAACCTTCTTTAAATTCAAGTGAATCTACAACTTTCATTTCCGGTACTTTCATGACTAGTGTTGAAGATGTTGGATATCCTTCTTCAGATAATACATTTGTTCCGTCGTGAAGATTCAATTGAAGTTTATTTCCTCTAATCATTGTCTTATTGATCAATTTGAAGAGTTTAGTGTTCTTTTCAGATTCATCAATTTTAAGAAGATTTACAGAACCTTTCTTATCAAATAATACTCGGAAATATTCCTTTGTTTTAGGAATTTCTATAACGTCCATAAGTCCTACAGGGAAACTGGAATCTTTTATTGGTCTTCCATTTACAAGAACATCTCCATTATTTAGGATAAAGTTTACTTCTTTCCTATTTGTAGCATGTCCAAGATAATCCCTAAGTAAGATTGTAATTGGAATAGACACTTCTTTAGAATGGGGCCCGGGAATAGGTTTTACGGTCCATTCTTTGACTTTTCTCTCAATTCTCCAATTTTTTGGAGCAAACAATCTTTTTAATGATCTTCTCTGTCCTTTTCTCCCCACTTTACCACCTTATTCTCCTTTTCTCTCAATAGCTTTATCTCTCATTTCATCTTTTCTATCAACATCAATAATCTCTAAATTTGAAGGGTGTATAGGATACTCAATTCTTGTCCCATCTGCCTTCTCGACTACTGCACCATCTACGTATACTCTGATTCCTTTGAGGTCAACTCTTGTTATTTCTCCTTCGTGATCTTTGAAATCTCCCCTCATTACCCTGACCTTATCGCCTTTTCTTAAGGGTAGTGACCTTGCATTTATCTTACCTCTAAGACTTACAGCTAGGTGAGAAGACATTAAGCTATGTTTTTTATGTAGTGGCGCATTAAAGTGCCTTTTTCTCTGCTTTGATGGTTTTTCTGAGTATTTTTTCATCATTCTTATCTCTCCCTCTATACTATGATACTTGCAACGTTAGCAATTCTTACCCATTTTTCAACTGCTTCCTTTGCAACTGGGCCCCTTACCTCAGAGCCTTTCGGAACGCCGTCTTCACCAGTAATTACGGCTGCATTATCTTCAAATTTAATTCTAGTACCATCTATCCTCTTGTATTCTTTTCTTTGTCTTACAATTACTGCAGGCAATACTTTCTTTTTGACATCAGGTCTACCTTTTTTAACGGAAACCATTACCATATCACCTACGCCGGCCTTTGGGTATCTTCTAGAGGTACCTTTGTAATTAATTACAGCTACAATTTCAAGTTCTTTTGCACCGGTATTATCGGCACAAACTAATTTTGTTTTTGTTGTATGAAATCTGCCAGGCCTTACAGTTGATCTTCCACGAGTTGCTCCTGCACCTTTAGCCATCAGATCACCTCAACTACAACAAACTTTTTAGTTTTACTTAATGGTCTGCATTCCATTATCTTCACATTATCGCCTGTTTTGGCATTTATACAGTCAGGAATATGTGCTGAAACTTTTGTACTCCTCTTTTCAAATCTTTCATATTTGTCAAGTTTCGTCATATACTCTTTCTTAACAACTACGGTTTTATTCATTTTATCGCTTACAATTTTCCCTTCCATTAATTTGCCTCTGACAGGTAAAGTTCCGTGAAATGGACATTTTTCATTATTACAACTTTTTTTAGGTTCTTTAACACCGATGCCTATCATCACATCACATCCTCTTGATTCTTTCTTCTTCCTTCCCTATGAGTAAATTACCATCAATTTTTCTATCGTTGACCATCAGGATTATATTATTTTTTATTACTATTTTTACTCCGTTTTCTGTCCTTATTTTTATCGTATTTTTTGTATCCTCAATGACTAGCCCTTTAATGCCAACCTCGTATCTATTTGAGCTTTGTATTACCTCGACTTTTTTCCCCAGGAGTGTTACGTGATTCATGAAACTACAATCATGTTCTTACTAAATCCAAGGTCAATCAGTATTTTTTTAACCTTATTCTTGTGATCCCCTTGAAGTTCAATCTTTCCGTCTTTTGAGGTTCCACCGCATGCACATTTTGTTTTTAGGGTTGTACACAAATCCTTGATGTCAATATTTGATGAATCGATCCCTTCAACCACCGTCATAAGTTTTCCAAATCTTCTTTTTTCGGTGAAAATGCGTATTTGTTGTTCTTCCCTTGCTATCTCCTCACAAACACAAAGATCTTTGGGAAGTCCACAAACTGCACAAATCTCACTCATTTTGTTTCTCCTTTTCAGCCTTTATTGTTTTTAATCTTGCTATAGTTCTTCTAAGCTCCCTTATCCTCCCTGGATTTTCAGGTGCGCTGCCTGTAGCAAGTAAAGACCTTTCCTTTGATAATTCACTTTTTAGTTCGTCTATGTTGCCTTCAATTTCTTCAACTGAAAGGTCCCTTATATCGTCTACTTTATATATTGCCATTACTATACACCTATGACTTAAACTTTATTTCATCGGGCAATGATATGTCCTGAGGCATTATTTTTACTACTACACCAATTATACCTAGTTTCTTCTTTGCAGGTGAATATCCAACTCTTACATGCTCAATAGCTGGGTCTCCACATTTTTTTAAATATCCTTCTGCAAATCTCATTGAACGGGCTCTTTCACCGCTGAGTTTTCCAGATATCTTAATTTCAGCGCCCTTTGCCCCAGACTTCATTATTCTTCTAAGGTAATTGTAAGCTGCTCTTCTGTAATGTTCCCCTCTCTCAATAGCACTTGCAAGTTGAAATGCCATTACCTCTGCATTAAGGTCAGGATTTTCAATTTGCTGAACTTCTATCTGAGGATTTTCTAAATTAAATGGAGATTTTTCAAGCTGATCTGTTAGATCCTTAATGGCCCTTCCTCTTTTTCCAATAACGATTCCAGGTTTCTGAACGAAAACTGTAACTCTAGTTCCAAGAGGGTTTCTTTTTATGTCCATACCTGCATATCCAGCCCTTCTCAATGAATCCCCAAGGAATTCATCAATCGTTAAATTTGAAACACTCTCTTCTATAAACTTCCTCTCAATGGCCATTATCTCTCCTCCACAATTATCTCAACATTTGTAAGCTCTTTATTAAATGGTGAAGCTCTTCCAAAAGCTCTTGGCATGAATCCTGGAATTACTCTGCCCCTGTAAGCTGAAGCATGTATTATTCTTAGTTTTGTAGTGTTCAGTCCTTTATATTCCGCATTTGATTCCGCTTCCTTGAGAAGTTTCAGAACACTCTTTGATGCTTTTACTGGATATCTTCCGGCAAACCATTTTGAAAGTCCTTTCTTATGACCAACTTTTTTATAATGTCTTTTGAAAGGTATAGGAGTTTCTAGTTTCATTGTGCTTTCTAGTAGTTCCTTTGCTCTTTCGATCTTCATGCCTTTGATCGTGTTACATATTTCTCTACTGTGTTTTGGAGATATATCCATATTTTTTCCGTAAACTTTTGCAGTTTTTGTTTCATCTATATCAGTTCTTGAATAAGGCATAAGATCACCTCAATGGTACATACTGGGAAGACTTTGTAGACCCTACTCCAGGCGCTCCATGTGAAACTTTTCTTCTTGAAAGTGCAAATTCCCCTAGGTAGTGTCCCACCATTTCAGGCGTTATTTCTACAGGAACAAATTCCTTGCCGTTGTAAATTCCTATTGTAACTCCAAGCATTTCAGGGAGGATTACCATATCACGGCAGTGAGTCTTTACAACGTATTTGTTTCCAGCTTCCATTTCTTTTTTTGATTCTCTAATATTTTTAAGTAATTTTTTCTGTCTTACAGGAAGTCCCCTCTTAAGAGATCTTCTCTGTCTTGATGGCAAGAGTTCAATTAGCTTGTCCATAGACATTTTTTCCATTTGATCAACAGAATATCCCATGAAACTAAATTCTTTTTTAGCCAAGTTTAGCGCCTCCTACCTGTTCTTCTAGCCGCTATGTGCCCAACTTTTCTACCAGGCGGTGCATTTCTTGAGGAAGTTGTACCTTTACCAGCGTGTTTGTGATTACCCCCACCAAATGGGTGATCGTTATGATTCATTGCGACCCCCCTAACCTTTGGATAAAGTGTTGATTTGCTTCTAAGTTTATGGAACTTCTTTCCAGCTTTTACCAAAGGCTTTTCTTTTCTTCCTCCACCAGCTACTACACCTATTGTACATCTGCAATCTGGATTCAAAGTTTTCATTACGCCTGAAGGAAACTGTATTACTGTCTTCTGGCTATCATGAGCTATTAATGTAGCATAAGTCCCTGAGGATCTAACAAATTTGCCACCATCTCCAGGTCTTGATTCTATATTATAAATATAAGTTCCTTCTGGAACATTTCTCAAAGGAAGTGTGTTACCTACTTCAACTTCTGCCATTGTTCCTGTAGCTATTTTACTACCTAGTCTAATTCCTTCCGGTACAAGGAATATTTTTTCCTCATTATTTTCGAAAAGAATTGTTGCTACTGGTGATGTTCTGGCAGGATCGTTGAATAGTTCTCTAACTACACCACGGGTCACTCCATCTCTCTCAATGCTATCATAGTTTCTATGTTTTACTTTCCCATTATATCTGTGGGAGGGTGCCTTGTAAGTATGTGTTCCCCTTCCTCTTCTCTGTGAAATAATTCTTTTACCCAATCATATCACCTTAAAATACACCTATTTTTGTTGCGACTTCGTCAGCAGGGTATTCTTCTTTTAGTTTAACATATGCCTTTTTCTTTCCAGAAGGTAAAACTGTAGTGCTTACTTTTTCTACTTCAACTTCATATAGTTCTTCCACGGCATTGTATATATCCTGCTTGTTGCTACCCATAGTAACAATAAATGTCAATATATTGTCTCTTTCCATAGTAGCTACAGTCTTTTCTGTAATAAGTGGATGGACAATCACATCATGTGGATTTTTCACTTGAACACCTCATTCTTAGAAAGATACTTTATTGCATCTTCAGTCCATATTGTGAGCCTTCCTGCATGAGTACCTGGGGCAAGATGTTCGGCGCTTAATTTATCGACCATTACAATATCCACGCCAGGGTGATTCCTTGCAGCCTTCATTATGCCTGCATCCTTTCCAATAACTATTAATGGGCCTATCTTGTTCTTGTATTTCCTTCCTCTCATCTTTCCTCTTCCGGCCCTTATTGTTCTAGATTTTGATCTAATTATATCATCCCAAACTCCAAGACTCTTGAATATCTCTCGGGTATCCTTTGTCTTCTTTACTGTCTGAATCTTATTCTCGACAATTATTGGGAATTCAACTTTATCAGAAAATCTGTGACCTCTTGACATTACCATTTCTTTGTTACCAGTTATTGATATAGCTGATTTGATAGCTACAGTTCTTTCTTTATTATTGATTTTTTCACTTATGACCTTCCAAGGTTTTGGTGGATGAGCAACAAATCCACCTACAACATGGGGCGCAAATGCAGCCCTTCTTGGGCCAGATTTCATCCTTGGGACTCTTGAGATTCCAAGATTTTTCCTTCTTGGATGTGCAGAAGTCATTCTTCCTGCAATTGGGCTTACTCCCCAAGGTTGAATTCTATGGGTTATAGATGCCAATACTGCCCTCTTTATTAGATCTGGCCTGTACTCATAAGAAAACACTGAGGGAAGATCTATAGCTTTCATCTTCTCTCCAGTTATTGAATATACATTAGACTTCATACTTTATGCCTCCCCTACAGAAGCTTTGTATAGGTAAGTAATATTTGGGACTCCTCCAGTTCTTCTTACTGGTACCCTTACAGATTTTCTAAGCCTTAAGATTCTCTTTGTAGATCCTCCTACACTACCTTTTAGCATAGCATAGTCAGATTTTAATAATCCATAATTCTTAAATCCTTCTTTCGGAGTAATATCGAGATCTTTTGGATTTGTTATCCTAAATATTCTTTTGTTAAGTTCAGTTCTCGTGTGGAATCCCATCTGACCCGCAAATGGTACAGTCCACATGACTTTTGGTGGATGCCATGGACCGATTGAACCAACATGCCTTCTTGCATCGTTGACTTTTCTGTCCTGTATTTTTACACCCCATCGTCTAATTACGCCTTGGAACCCTTTTCCTTTTGTAACTGAAATAACATCAACGAATTCTCCTTCGTCTAAAACATCTTTTACATTTAATTCTTTTCCAAAAACACCCTTAAGGTATTCCAACTTGGCATTAACATCTGCTCCGCCAATCCCACTTTCCATGACCTCTGGCTTCTTTTTCAGATTGATGAGCTTTGGTTGTGTACAAACAATGGCTCTTAAATCATCTACTTTTCCACTTTCTATAAGTGATTGGATTTTAGAAAGGTCTTTTTCAGGATTTTTAGAAACAGTTTTTGATCGTGAAAGTTCTTTTGGACCTTCAGCCCATGACTCCGTGACAGTCTTCAATCCATATGGAGTCTTCTTATATGCCCTAACACCACAAACATAAACTGGTGGAGTTTCTACTAAAGTTACAGGCACTACCATTTCCTTTCCTTTTGTAAGTGTATACTTTCTATCATCTATCCTTAATATGTGGGACATCCCTACCTTATAGCCGGGAAAGTCTAAGATCTTAACATCATCCACTTCTGGCCAGCTATTCAAAGTTGGCACTATCTTTGAAGCCCTCTTTCTGGGGCTGTATCCCAAGGAACCTCTACGGGGTCTTTTATTTCGTCCGCTACCGCCCATTTTTAAGCCTCCGGCTTTAAATAAAGAGTATTAGGCCTATTAGCCCAAATCTCCAAATTTTATTATTGTACTACTATTAGTCAAGAATTGAGGAATAAAGTCGCTTTCACTTTATCCCCGTCTGTAATTCGTAACGTCTTTTTTTAAGCAATTTCTGCTGTATTGGCAGTATTATATGGGATTTATAAATGTTATGGTGTATTAATTTTTCCATTATTTATTATCCTCAGCCAATATAATCCAGACCACATTGCTAAGACTTACAACTAGTTCCTTACCTGTGGAACCGCCGATATCCGTTACATCACTAAGACAAAGTACATCTTCATCGAAATCTACTAACTTTCCTTTAAAGATGCTACCGTCAATTGATACCACTAATTTTTTTCCGCTATATTGTTCTAGTCTTTTTAGTAGCAACTTCGACAATGCATCACCGGAATTGAGTGTTAAGAAAATAAGTATTTAAGTGTTTTTATTGATTATGACATTTTTGTGCCATTCTTAATTTCAAAGGATAATAAAAGAATAGCGATTCTGTGAATCCCTTATAACGTGTCCTTTCTTATGCATCCAGTCCAATAAATCCTGAAGGTCGTATTCATCCTTGAACAAATCGGTAGCCTTTACTTCTCGAAATATTTCAATCACAGTTAGATTGGGATTGTTTATTAGAGTTGCTTGAACAGCATTATATCTCTCATTTGATTCGTAATCCTTTATGGAATTAATTTCCTTCTTAATCGAAGGCTCACTTATCAAACGTTCAAAGTTATCCAGCGTAATTCTCCTTGATTCTTTTAAATATTTATTTTTAATTTCATTTTTATCATCAGCTCTTGCAAATGATTGTGCCAGTCTTCTTATATTATAACTTGTCTTATTCAACATTGACCGAACTATCAATTCCCTTATTTTTTCTTGTTTAAATTTGTCAGCCAAAAAAACATCATAGTCTTTAGATAATAATTCTATTATGTCATGGTATTCTTTATCATAGTTCTTTCCTTCTTTAGGAAAGTTCTGGTGTGCATGAACAACTTGAATCCATAAATTCTCATCGATAGTTTTTAACAAAGGTCTTACATACATGTCGTCTTCCGTAAGAATTTGATCTATGTCTGAAAGAGTAATCTCTGTTTGAGTAAAATTTCTGAAAGTTTCTAAAATCTTCTGCCTTCTTGTCCCCTCACTTACTTTGATTGAAGAGAAAAGCGAATACTCGCCATCAAAATTATTTCTATCTATTAGAGATTGATGCAATTTATCATAGTTATCTGAGTAGACCTTAGAAAGAATGCTATTCCCTAATTTGGGTCTTTCAGAAAGTTTGTACTGGATTCCATTTGACTCAAAATTTATTCCATTAACTGCTTTTTTTGGTGGGCCTATATCCCTATATTCTGGTGGAACCATTAGCTGTATAATCTTCATCAATTCAATTGCAAGTTTTGAATTCCAAGAAAGAGATGAAAGGGATATCCCGCCAACTTTTCCATCATAAGGTGCACTTAGTATGGGGGCTTGGAAAGATTTTGAGATTTCTTTATCCAATGGTAAATTCTCTGTAAATAACTTTTCTATAACTCTTTTTTCGTACGGGATATCTAAATAAATTGAATCAGAAGGGAGTTCTTCCCATTCTTCTATCAAAACTGCAGATTCTGTTTTGTTTAACTTCTCATTAAAAATATATGATTTCTTTGATTTAATGATGTTAATCAAACTATAATTTTCAGGTATATTCTTACCTTCTTGAATCAAACCTAACGTT
Source organism: Methanofastidiosum sp. (assembly GCA_013178285.1). NCBI lineage: Archaea > Methanobacteriati > Methanobacteriota > Candidatus Methanofastidiosia > Candidatus Methanofastidiosales > Candidatus Methanofastidiosaceae > Candidatus Methanofastidiosum > Methanofastidiosum sp. The sequence goes on along the minus strand of JABLXD010000009.1, from coordinate 13,494 downwards.
ACTACAATAGGCGTATTGAAAAGAGCAGATAGTCCTAATGGCTTAGATTTAGTTTGGGATTCAATTGCAACGTTCCACGAAGTATCAATTTTCAATGGCACGACATAAAGAGATATTTCATCTAAAGATTTTCCATTTTCAGACCTATTAAATTCTTTATTCCAGATCTCAATCTTGCTAATTCTTTTCCTTTCATATTCTAAGAATTCAACGTTGAAATAAGATCTATCCCAAGGATACTCAGAATACGTAGGGTATTTCTTCCAAAGGTAGTAATCATTTAGCCTCAGAGATTCAGGATTTGACATTTTTCTCAAATTATTATTAAAGAGACTTATATATAAAATATACACATTAAGGCATTCTTATTCTATTACAATATTTATTTAAATAAATGATTCCATTTAAAATTGGTAGAATAAGAATGACTATTTTTGAATATAAACCATTAGGTGGAAAGCTTATAGGTATATCTTTTAATTATATGAACGGCTTATTTTCAGATGTAATGATTTATGGAGATTTTTTTGTATTCCCTGAAGAATCGATAGAGAATCTAGAAAGAACTATTGAAGGAAAGAAACTATCTGAATTGCTAGGCATTATTGAAAATTTTTTTTCTTCTGATGTGGAAGTCTATGGAATAAAAAAAGAAGACTTAGAAGAGGCATTTAAGAGGGCAATAAATGAAAGGTAAGAATATTTGCTATCCCTCTAAAGATTCTTTCCCCAGCATTTCAATAACTGGAGACGAATGTCATTTTTCTTGTACACACTGTAATCGAAAATATTTGAAGTTCATGTTACATGTTACCCAAGACGACCTATACCAAAAGTCAATTGAACTTGAAAAAAGAGGTGCAAAAGGGTTACTGATTAGTGGAGGATTAGATGAAAGTGGAAAAGTTCCAATTGACTATTCTATTCTTAAGAAAATAAAAAATGATACCAATCTTATTATTAATCTCCATTCTGGTTTATTAAAAAGAAATGACGCTAAGAAGATAGTGGAAAGTGGAATTGATGCAGTATCTGTAGATTTTGTGGGGAGTGACAATACAATAAAAAATATACTAAAGATGCCCTTCAAAGTTTCTGATTATGAAGACACTCTAAGATTTTTAATAGAAGAAGGGGTCAATTTTATCCCCCATATATGTGTTGGCCTTGATCTTGGAACGATAGTGGGGGAGTATAACGCAATTCAAATATTAAAGAAATATCCAATAAAATCGTTGACACTTCTTGTTCTCATTAAAAATGAACTTGAAAAAACAGGAAGTATCAATTATGATGTCCATGCAATAAAAGATTTTTTTATTTATACAAGAAAATCATTTCCTGATGCAAAATTATCTCTAGGCTGTATGCGCCCTAGGATAAAAGAACTCGATGAAACTGCAATCCTATTTGACAATATTGTGAATCCATCTAAAAACATGATTAAACTTATAAAAAATGAATATAATATAGTTGTAAAGGATATATGTTGTTCTGTTTGTTAGTGGTTTTATGGAAAATATTCCAACTATAAAAAGTAGTACCGAGATAAAAAAAATCCTAAGATGTGCTTTTGATCTTACAGATTTAGAGGTAAGTATTACACTAATGCTCCCTCCAGAAGGTATGAGGGTGAAAGAAATTCAAAACATTTTGAAAAAGGATAGAACTACTATTCAAAAATCATTAAAAATTTTAGTCGATAAGGGGCTTATTTTTAGAGAGTCTAAATGCTGTGTCCAAGGCAAAAGAGGAAGATATTTTGTATATAAATCCTTAGAGCGTGAAGAGATTAGAAAGAAGGTACTGGCAAGTATTGACAATTGGTACGAAGGGCTCCAAGAAGCAGTTAAATCGCTATAACGATTATATGAAAAAAATATCACACCAAAGATTTTTAAGTAATTATCCACCTTTTAAGTTTAGGTGAATTAAATGGGAAAGAACACTGTTGAGCTAACAGATGCAAATTTTGACCAAGAAGTAATTAAGTCTACTAAACCGGTCATAGTTGATTTTTGGGCAACTTGGTGCGGTCCATGTCAAATGATTGCCCCTATTATTGAAGAAGTTGCAGGGGAACACCCAGAATGGAAAATTGGTAAACTCGATGTTGATAAAAGTATTTCAGTAGCTCAGAGATATGGAATTAGAAGTATACCTACAATTGCAATATTCAGGGATGGAAAAGTATTTGACACGATAATTGGGTTCGTGCCTAAAGAAGAACTCATAAAAAGAATACAGAGAAACATTTAAGTTTTTTAATTAATACTTTTCTATTATCTTATTTTTAATATAAAAATTTATAGTATTTTCCACTTTACAGTTGTAAAGACTGGCCCCCTGATATCTATTCTACCTTTACCCCTAAGGTATTGGTGTATATATGTTGGTAAAGATATATTGATATCAGAAATACTTCTAACAATAGGAATTCTTTCCTCGTATTCTCCTTGTTCTTTTGTTAATTCAATTTTTGAAACAACCTTTCTAAAGAAAGCCTCAAGGTAAGAAACTTTGGTGTCCACACCATTTTTTATCATATTTAGTGAGTTTTCATCCTGAGACTCAGGAAGTATCCCAACCATAGCTTTTTCAAAAACATAGATTTGATTAAATCCCGCAGGCCCGATTAGTTTTGTATTATCTTCAGGCTCCACAATCTTTACCTCTATTTTCCTGCCTAAAAAATCTCCCTTATAAGAAGAAAATTCACATGGCGAAGGCGCATCTTTGTTTTGCCTTGCAGTTTCTAGTAAAGCCTTCAATAGCTTTTCCCCTTCAGGGGTCTTGATATCTTCAACAAACTCTATAGACTTTGCAATGTCCTGGTCAGAGAAATCAATTTTGTAAAACTGTGGGTATATTAATTCACGAATATCTGTTACCCCACTTCTAATCATGGATATTCTCTCAGCTCCCTGGCCAATGTTTAAGACATCATAAGGAATTTTGTATTTCTTCAAAACTTCCTTGGAATAAAGTCCAAAATCCGCTATCTCAATCCAATCTCCAAGTTTAATAAATGCTTCATGTTCAGTTCCGGCTTCATAGTAGCTAGCACTTCTTTTTTTAACTTTGAATTTTACTTTGTCAAATCCAAGTCTTTCAGTAAAATTTGTGACTATCTCTTTACCGAGTTCAGGAGTTATTTCTTTGTCCATGACGACACATGAAGCAGAAAAATGGCTTCTAAGGTGAGTCTGATCTTCTCTCTGCTCACGTCTAAAACACCTATCAATTGAAAATAATTTCAAAGGCAACTCACTTCTGCCTGCAAGAGCTTGTAAAGTAATAAACCATCCAGAGGTCATGTGAGACCTTAAGGTAAGATTTGTAGGAACTGGAATTAAGTCCTTGAATTCTTTAAAAAGATCTAATACTTTTTCAGCATCTTCAAACTCGATTCCAAGGCCTTTTGAAATTGCTTCAACGAAATCGTCACCTTCTATTGTTCCCCTCTTGTAGTCTTGAAGAGTTCTTTCAAGGTTTCTACTTCGTCTCTCATCAAGCTCTACAAACTGGGATATTTTATCCTTGACTTCCTTTGAAAGACCAACATTTGGCCTTGGAAGCCCTGCAAGATAATATACCCTATCTAATATAGCGGGAGTTTCAGAACCCCACTGTTTATACATATCATCATCAGTTATGAATAGAGGATTGAAAACTTCATCAAATCCAAGATCAAGATAAATATTTCTAAGCATTGAAATTGTTTCTTCTAAAACGTGTGGCTTACCCATAAACTAGCCCCTCTCCAGGATCAACTTCTTTCTTTGCTGAAACTGCAGGTATAGACACAGGGGATGGAACATTAATGTCTTTAGAAACACCTACTGATTCAACAAAACATCTGTATAGTATTGAATTGTGAATAAAAAGAAATTTGTCTGTGTCAAACCTCTTTTTTTCTTTCCATTCGTTAAGTAGACCTTCTTTTTCAGGCCCATCATAAATAAATACGCCCTCAATTTTAATAGAGCAGACATTAGGGGTGTAATTGCAACAAAAAACAAATTCTACAAATACATTATCATTATTGCTAAAATACGCATCTGTTAAAGTAAGATTACTTGCAATGCTAACAGATGGTGAACCTTCATCAACTCTGATGAATCTTTTTGCTTCAATTCCTGTTAAAATTACGCCTCCCATAATACCAACCAAATGTATGAGATATTATATATAAGATTAACTTATATGTCTCAGTCTCTTGATAATAAAACAACTCTTGAGTCAGAAGCTGAATCAATTGCCCTATACCCGGATTCTTCTTCCAACTTCTTACAAAATTCAAGAATATCTTCAAATGTGGGCATGTTTCCTACTTCAAGCCTTTTTCTGGAATACCCCACGTACATGTAAGCTTTGGCTTCTATGAAGTCGGGATTTGCCTTCTCAATTAATTTAGAGTATTTACCTATGTCGCCCATATTAAAATCCTTAACGAGCGTTAATCTTAGGATCCTTCTTTTTGTCTTAATCTTTGGTAAAAGCTCTAAAGACTCGTTCAATTTTTCCCAACCATTACTTATCTGTGGATTACATACGTGTTCATAAGTATCTTTTGTAGATGCTGGAAGAGTTATGTAAAGGTTATCTGGGTAGGCGCTCATTGAAGACAATACTTCAGGTGTTGTTCCGTTAGTCACGAGAAATGTTGAGAAGTTCCTTTTTCTAAATCCCTCAATTAATCCAGATAGGTCTGGATAAAGTGTTGGTTCACCGGCCAAAGAAATTGCAACGTTTGTAGGATTCTCTGCTTCCTTCAATTTATTTATGTCAACTTTCTCTAGAAATCCGTGGTAACCTGAGAGTAGCTCTCTTTGGGCCTCTATGCATCCTTCAATTATTTCCTCAGGATCATCATATTTCGCAGGTGCATCTTCATTGTATTCAACAGGACGCCAACAAAATAAACACTTGTGTGTGCACCATGCAACAGAAGGAGTCATCTGAAGGCATCTATGGCTTTCAATCCCATAGAATCTTTGTTTGTAACAAACTCTACCTTCGGTTAAACTTTGTTTTGTCCAGTGACAGATTTTTACTGCACTATGTGCCCCAACAATCCTGTACTTCTGCCTCTTCAGTATACTCCAAACTTTCTCCATTGCCCTGGCCTCCAAGGTCCTGAACAAAGAATTCCACGCATTTCTTTAATCCTTCTTCCATGTTAGATTTACCATTGGCCCCGGCAGCGCCTTTATGGCCGCCACCTTCACCGCCAATTATTGGAGCAACTTGAGACATTATCTTTGCAAGATTAATACCTCGATCAATGACCACTTTTTTTGCTCTTCCGCTTATTCTAACTTCATTTCCATTATCCGCTCCAACAAAAGCTACGTCAGCACCTGTTGAAAGAATTGCCTTTGCTGCAAGTGCTTCACAGCTTGATACGTTAGAAGTTGCAACAATAAAATCAGAAACGCTATAAAGTTTCATTCTTTGATGTGCTTTAAGGATAGCTATTTTCTTTGAAATATCGTCCTCAACTCTCAAGAGCTCATCGACATCGGATATATGGTACCCTCTTTTAAAAATATGAATTAAAGTCTTCAAAGTATTAACATCTGAAAATCTTAGATGTCCAGTATCTGTCACTATCCCAGTAAGTATGCCTCGAATTATTTTGTCACAATTTGTATTTTCTTTATCCAGCAAACCTTCTTCTCTCATCTTAAGCATTATATCGAATATAATTTCTGCTGTGGAAGTCCTTTCCTTGTTAATAAAATATGTATATTTAGTCCCCTTGAATTTACTCGTTTCAAATGTTTCGTGGTGGTCAATTGATATCACGACTTCTGCTTTTTCGACCATGCTCTCAAAAATCCCAAGTTGAACTGGCGTAGAAGTGTCAAGGATTATCAAGTTTTTATGGTCTGTAGGAGAAGTGACAATAAACTCGCCAAGGCTTGATAGCAAGTTTTTTGACAAATTGTTTAAAGTCTCTGTTCCAATCATTATATTTTTACCTTGGGACTTCAAAAGCTCCTTTAAAGCGATTGCACTCCCTATTGCATCGGGGTCCGCATTTTGATGAAGAAGTATTATATATTGGTCTTGCCGCAATAAAATTTCCATTAATCTAGTATACTCTACATTACTTAACATTTATTCATTCTCAACAAAATTTAATATCAAAGCTTTAGCCTGATGTAGGTTGTCCACCTAAAGCCTTCTGAAGATTCTTCTGCATCTCTTCAAGCTTCTTCTTCACTCTATCTTCTTGTTTCTCGATAGTAGTAATCCGGATACCGATGGACTCCTTCTTTTTGTTAAGATCATCCAACATATCTGCTTTTTCAGATTTAATTAGAATGCTACCAATACTCTTGTAAACAACTGGATTTTCGGTCTTTGAAAGTTCATTCAATGCTACCTCTGTCTCGTTCATTTCCAATTTCAAAGATTGTAATTGGCTAACTATTATCTGGTACTGACTCTGCAACTGTTGGAATTGCATTAGTTCCTGTTGTATATTTTCCGGAATATTCTGCAAAAAACATCACCTCAATATTATATATAATCCAATCTAAAAAACAACAATTATAAACCTTTGGGTAGCATAAGTTTAAATAATCCTAAGAGAAGTAAGGATTTATGAGGGCACTATACATAGGTAGGTTTCAACCTTTCCACCTTGGGCATCTTCATGTTGTAAAGCTTATATTAAATTCATCTAAAGAGGTAATAATAGCTATAGGGAGCTCCCAAGTTTCCCATACAATACAAAATCCTTTTACTGCAGGTGAAAGATTTCTCATGATTAAAAAGACACTGGAAACTGAAGGTGTTGATCTCAGACGTGTCCACATATTACCAGTTCCTGACATTTATAGAAATGCCTTGTGGGTAAAGCATGTTGAAACTATTACCCCGACTTTTGATGTGGTATATGCAAATGAACCTGTAACCGTGAGATTATTTAAAGAATCATCTTATGATGTAAGGGGGCCAGAATTCTATAAAAGAACATCCTACTCCGGAGAAGAGATAAGGAATAGAATCCTAAAAGATCAAGATTGGGAGAGTCTAGTGCCAAAGGCCACAGCCGAAGTAATAAAGGATATTGATGGTGTTGCTAGGCTTTTAGAAATAATAAAATCCGACAAAAAGGAAACTTCTTACCAAGAGATGGCAAACTCAATCTGATAGTTAATTTTAAATACTGTTTTCTAATAAATCAAAAGGTTTAGATTATGGAACATAAAAGTATATTTACTGCTAGAGAGATATCTGAGATGGCTATTGCCATAGCGCTCTCAACAGTCCTTAGTTTTATCAAAGTTTTCCAGATGCCTCAAGGAGGATCAATAACAGCCGGCAGCATGATCCCTATAATCTATCTTGCACTAAGAAACAGACCAAAAGTTGCACTTACTGGTGCCATTCTTTATGGCATTGTTCAATTTATGATTGAGCCCTTCTTTATCCACCCTGCACAATTTCTTTTGGACTATCCTTTAGCTTTTGGTGCACTTGGGATTGCAACATTCTTGAAAAAATATCCCTTCGTCGGCGCAGGTATAGGAGTAGCTTTTAGATTCTTGTGCCACTTTCTTTCGGGATTCATATTTTTCGGCATGTATGCCCCTGAAGGCTTTAGCCCATTATATTATTCGGCAATCTATAACGGTTCTTATTTACTGCCTGAACTTATCGTGACAGCGATATTTATTTATATACTGTCCAAAAAGAAGTTAATAGATGCCTTCAAATAAAAAAACATTGATAATACTAAGTGAATCTGAGCCTTGTAATCTAGAGGAAACGTTCGATCTCATATTAGCTTCTGATGGCGGCTATAAAACTGCAAGTAAAATGGGGCTAGATGTTGATGTGCTTCTAGGAGATTTTGATTCAATAACTATTGAAGAACTAAAGGAAGCACAAGAAAAAGGAATCAAAACTATATCATTCCCGACTGACAAGGATAAGACTGATGGAGAATTAGCTTTAGACTATGCTATTTCTCAAAATTCAAAAGAGATAACAATCCTTGGTAGTTTCAAGGAAGAACTTGATCACGCTTTAGGGAATTTATTCTTACTTTTCAAGGCCGATAAGATAGGTATTAACTCAAGACTACTTACACAGAAGTACGAAATTGAACTAATAAAATATAACAAAGAATACCTTGGGAAGAAAGGCCATGAATTATCACTTATTCCCGTATCTGAAACAGTTGAGGGGCTAAATATTGAAGGCAGTAAGTATAACCTAAAAGATGTAAAAGTTGAAATGGGTCAGACTCTAACTTTAAGAAATATAATAATTGACAATAAAGCAAAGGTATATTTTAAGAAAGGTAAAGTTTTATCTATCCTTAAAAGATAATAAAATGTGGTGATCCTATAACTGAACTTTCAGAAAAGGAGATTCAAAGATATAAAAGACAATTACTTCTAAAAGATTTTGGAGAACAATCTCAGATTATTCTTAAAGATTCAACTGTTACAATATTTGGATGTGGCGGTCTTGGATGCCCTACCGCAACTTATCTTGCCGCAAGCGGTATTGGAAAAATAAATCTGATTGATTTCCAAAAACCTGAACTTTCAAATCTCAATAGACAAATAATGCATTTTGAAGAAGATTTGGGAAAAAAGGACAAATCAACTTCGCTGAAAGAAAAACTAGAAAAATTGAATAGTGACATAGAACTTAAATCCTTTTCTTTAGAGATTGATGAGAAAAATATTTTCAAGTTTAAAGAAAGCGATGTGCTAGTTGACTGCTTAGATAATTTTCATACAAGATACATTTTGAATGAATTTTCACTGAAAGAAAAAATCCCTTTAGTCCATGCTGCTGTTGAGGCGTACTATGGTCAAATTACCACACTTATTCCTAAGAAAACACCCTGCATAAAATGCTTATTCCCAAATATGCCAAATAAAGGGGAGATATTTCCAATAATTGGGCCAATTTGTGGAGTTGTAGGATCGATTGAAGCTATGGAAGTTATCAAAGTCCTTACAGGAATTGGCGAAATTTTATCTGGGAAACTGCTTACCGTTGACCTAAAATATATGGAGTTTGAAACTATCAATTTTAAGAGAAAAGAAGATTGCACGGTTTGTTCAAAATATTTGTAATAATTAGAGAATACTTATAAATTTAAAAAAAGCGTAAAATTAAATGGTTTCAAAAAATCCGAAAAAATTATTATTGCTCCTAGGTAGTATTGCTTTTTTAGTCCAAGGAGACAACTACGCAGCGGCACCATTGATTGTGAGCATATCAAAAGATCTAAATTTGACAATTCCTTCTGCGGCCCTATCTGTTTCAGCTTATATGGTCCCATTTGGAATATTTACATTGTTTTTTGGACCTTTGGCAGATAGATATGGAAAGGCGAAGATATTAAATATTGCAGCTTTTTGCACCGCTATTTTCAGCATGTTATGTTCTTTCTCATTTGATTTGGTTTCACTTTGTTTACTTAGAGGGGCAAATGGTGCATTTGCTGCTGCTGTTTTACCTGTTGCAGTATCTCTTGTAGGGGATAGCTTTGAAGATTCAAAAAGGCAGAATGCTTTGGGTGCTGTAATCGGAATGATGTTTTTTGGAGGGGCTGTGTCTCCAGGTATTGGCGGACTTGTTTCATATTATGGATCGTGGAGATTATTATATCTAATATATGGTGTTGCAGAACTTATTGTCGCATTAATAATGATAAAAAGCTTGGAAAGAAATCCTGGAGTAATTGAAAGTCTTAATTTTATTGAGGTATATAAAAAATCATTCAGCAATAAAAATTTGATGAAAGTTGTAAGTATACTTTTTTTCTTAGGATTTGCAGTTTTTGGAAGCTTCATGTTCTCTGGCAATTACATCCAAGAAACGTTAAAATATAATATTCTAATAATAGGGGCTCTTTTATCCCTATTTGGATTTGCCACTGCCCTTGGAGGTAGAAGGGCTGGAACGCTAAGGCAAAAAATTGGTAACAATCTGCTTCTTTATGCAGGCATTATTGGAGCCTTCTCGTGGGGATCTATGATTTTATGGAAAAATCCAATTCTTATGTCGGTGTCTTTGATTGGATTTGGATTTTCATTTATAATCCTCCAATCTACAATAATTCAAACTGCCCAGCAATTAATGCCTAATCAGAGGGGTACTGTAATGTCACTTGCTTCTTTTAATATGTTCATAGGTGGAGGAGTTGGAACTTTTGTAAATGGGAAAATTTTGAGCTCATTCGGATTTATCCCCATATTCATAAATGCCTCACTTATTATTATTGTCGTTGGGGTAGTCATAAGTCATCATCTAAAACATAAAACTTGAAAGATTGGCTATGGTAAATGTAATTACTATTCAAGGAATATAATCTTCTATGTATCCTCTAAGAATCCTACTTCGATGTAATACTGATTGCTAACGCCTATCATATAAGTTCCGCCCTCATCGACAGTTAGTTCATTTCCCTGCACTACTTCGAAGTTCTTCCAGGCCGATCCAAAATAGTCAACTGTTTCATCTTCACTTCGGACAAAAGGGTCTTCAAATTTTGTGTAGTATACTGTTGGAGGATCTGTACATAATGAGGTTCTGCAAGTCACAACTGCCCTTATAACTTGGTCAGTTCTTATAGAGTATACATTTGCAATTATCCCGACTTCTCGTAGTCTATATCTTGCTTCTGGAACTAACTTATAGAAAAATTTTGGAGAACATCCACATTCAACGGAGCACTTTTCTTTAATATCTTCAGGAACGCAAATACCATTTACACAATTGTAATTCCAAAGATCTTCCCCTCTACATTGGTCATTGCATTTGATTCTTTCACACAAATCAACTACGCACCCACATTTTTCAGAACATGGTTCTAATCTTACAAAATCAACACATTCTCCATCTAAACATTTCTGGGCCCATAGATCCTCTCCTTTGCAGACATCTGGACATTCTACAGTCTCACATGGATTAGTATTGACAACCGGGGGCGTTTCTTCCTTAGTTTTACTACATCCTGATGATAAAATAAGCAAAGGTATTAGTATTGCCATAATAAAAAGAAATGCCCTTCTTTTGACCATGAAAAATCAACTAATTAATTAAATATAAATCTTAAGGTTAAAATAAACTCACCCTTATATATCTAAAATTAAAAAATCTTCTATGGAAATGTCCTCAAAAAGATTCTGGGAGATTGATGTCTTTAGAGGGATAGCAATAGTTATGATGGTTATCTATCATTTAAGCTATGACCTTTACTTTCTAGGGAATTTCCAAATAAAAATTAATTCACTTTCTTGGGTTCTTTTCCAGAGGACTACAGCTTCTTTATTTCTATTGCTTGTAGGTATATCATTAACAATTAGCCATTTTAAATCAAAAGAAAAATATTCAGAAAAAGATCTCTTCTTTAGAAATCTAAAAAGAGGTGCCAAAATATTCTTTTGGGGCGCTATAATAACGCTCTTTACTTTTGTTTTTGTGAATAATGGGGTAATTCTTTTTGGAATCCTTCATCTAATCGGGATTTCTATAATAATTTCTTATCCTTTGCTTGAATACAGATACAAAAATCTTGTGTTGGGAGTTTTAGTAATATTATTGGGCACTTATTTAAGCAACTTTACATTTGACACAGCTTATCTATTATGGTTAGGATTTGAGCCCAGATCCTTTTTCTCATTTGATTATTTCCCGATACTACCTTGGTATGGCGTTGTTCTAATTGGAATATTCCTAGGCAACTCAGTATACCCTAATTCCCAAAGGAGATTTGAGATCCCTGATTTTTCAAGTAATTTACTATCTACAGCACTATCTTTCCTAGGAAGGCATTCACTTAAAATTTATCTCATTCATCAACCAGTAATAATTCTGTTGCTATACTTATGGGGATTTGCAAAACTTTCTTTTATTGGAATATAGCTAGAAGTGACCTTTTCTTGAAAGTATTTTTTTTATTATTTTGATGTCGAAACTATCCCCGTGTGAGGGGTATAATTTCTTGACCTTATTTTCGACTAATTTCTGCCAGCTCTGATAAATTTCATCTATATCCTCACCAAATATTGGTTCTCCAGCGCCTACCCGAAGTGGAAGTCCATTCATTGCAAGATCGCCTATAAACGCATCGCCGGAATCTAAGATGACAGAAATTGATCCTTTAGAGTGCCCCGGAGTATTTATTATTCTTCCATTAAATCCATATTTTTTAAGATCAAATTCAGAATCAATTATTATATCAGGTTTTATTTGATTGAATTTAGTGTCGATTGATGAAACTTTGCTCAAGAGAAGTTTACCCCATAAGTTAAGGGGTTTTGTACTTTGTGAATCTGTTACTCCAGAATCCAGTAAGGAGAAATCTTTTTTATGAAGAAGTATCTTGGCCCCAGTTATTTTTTTCAACTCGGAAGCATTTCCAATATGATCATAATGGGCATGGGTCAATATAATAAGTTTGATACTATCAGGAGAAATTTCGTATTTTTCAAGGAAATCTAAGATTATCTTTGCTTTGCCTTTGTAACCTGTATCAATTAGGATATTACACCGGTCAGATTTCAAAAGATAGCAATTTGTTACCCCAACTTGGATAATATTAAAATAATTTTCCACATTTTTCAATATATTGGAAAGTCTTATAAGTTTTATAGTCTATGCAGATTATAGGTGTTTATATGGAAGAAGAATTAAACAACGATGAAACAAGTGAAGACAGTCAAAAATTTCCTTTGCCAATGGGTACTATTGTAAGGCTTATGAGAACCCATCTCGATAGTGACAAGATGATATCAAGGAAAGTCAAGGAAGAGATGAATCTCTTTTTAGGTAAGATGATTGAAGACCTATCAACAAAGTTAAATGATAGCCCTTACGTCACAGTTGATGAAGTGATGTTTAGAGAGGCAGTGAGACCCTACGAAAACATGAAAGCAGTTGAACTTGAGAAAAAGAGAATAATAAAAACTCTTGAAAAAATAAAAGCTGACTGTGATGTTTTAATAGAGGAAGTCAACAGATCTTTCAAACTATAGGATTATTTTTATTTAAATAAAATTATAAAAATTTAATATTATATTTTTGTTAATGCTTAAAGATCATGTTCTTAAAAAAGAAAATCCTGGCAATAAGTGGTAGCCCAAGAAAGAATGGGAACACAGACTATCTTTTAGATTGTTTTTTAAGATCTGCTAATGCTAGAAAAATTGATCTTAATATCTTATACTTGAGAGATTTAGATATAAATCCATGCAATGGATGTGAAAAGTGTAGAAAAGATGGGATATGTACAAATTTTTCTGATGATATGCAGAGTATATATCCCTTAATTTTTGATTCTGTGGGTTTGATAATTGGCTCTCCGACTCACAACTACAATGTTCCTGCATTGGTAAAAACATTCATAGATAGACTGTACTGCTTCTATGACTTTACGGATGACAGACCTAGACGGTATTCGAGTAAATTAGCCAATCAAAGTAGACAGGCGATTATATTCGGAATTGG